>NZ_JBHVST010000042.1:0-88531 GCF_042885015.1 Streptomyces sp. NPDC058086
CCTTTGTCCGTGTGGTGGGGGGGGGGGGGCGCGCGCGCCCCCCCCGCCCCCCCCCCCCTGCGCTCATTTCCGGCGGGACAGCGCCAGCGTGCGGCGGGCGCCCGCCACGACCGCCGCGTCGACGAACCGGCCGTCGGGCAGGGCCTGGGCGCCCGGCTCGGTGGCGGCGGCCTTGACGATGAGCTCGGCGGTCTCGACCTCGGCCGGCGTCGGGAGATAGGCGTGTTCGATCACCGGGAGCTGGCGGGGGTGGATGGCCGCGCGGCCGAGGAAGCCCAGGGTGCGCCCGTGGGCGCAGGAGGCGGCCAGGCCTTCGAGGTCCCGGATGTCCGGGTAGATCGACTGCGTGGGCGGCGCGAGGCCGGCGGCCCGGGCGGCTACCACGATCCGGGCGCGGGCCCAGTCCAGGCCCGCGTCCTCCCGTACGCCCAGGTCGGCCCGTAGATCCGCCTCCCCCAGTCCGATGCCGCGCACCGCCGGATGGGCCGCGGCGATGGTGAAGGCGTGTTCGACACCGAGGGCGGATTCCAGGAGGGCGTACAGGGGGATCGCGCCTCCCTCGGAGGGGGCCGAGCGTTCCGCGACCCGGACGACATCGGCGGGGGAGGTCACCTTGGGCAGCCGGAGGCCGGAGAGGCCGGGGAGCGGGGCGAGCGTCGTCAGGTCCGCCTCGGCGAGGGGACCGTCCAGCGCGTTCACGCGGACGTGGACCGGGACCGGGGGAGGGTCCGAGAGCAACTCGGCGGTGGCGGCGAGGGCGTACTTCTTGCGGTGCGGGGCGACCGCGTCCTCCAGGTCGATCAGGACGACGTCCGCGCCGGAGACTAGGGCCTTGGCCACCACCTCCGGGCGGTCTCCGGGGGCGTAGAGCCAGGTGAGCGGGAGGGCCGGGATCCTCACAGGGCGCCTTCCGATCTGAGGGTGGTGATCTCGGCCTCGGACAGGCCGAGTTCGGTGAGGACGGCGTCCGTGTCGGCGCCGTGGGGGCGGCCCGCCCAGCGGATGGCGCCGGGGGTGGCGGAGAGCCTGAAGAGCACGTTCTGCATGCGCAGGGGGCCGAGTTCGGGGTCCGCGACGGTGGTGATCGTGTCCAGGGCCGCGTACTGCGGGTCCTCCATCACATCCCGTACGTCCTGGACCGGGGCCACCGCCGCCTCCGCCTTCTCGAAGGCGTCCAGGACCTCGTCGCGGCGGTGGCGGGCGATCCAGGTGCCCACCGCCTCGTCCAGGACGTCCGCGTGGCGGGCCCGGTCGGCGCCCGTCGCGAACCACGGTTCCTCGATCAGCTCCGGGCGTCCGACCAGCCGCATCAGCCGCTCGGCGATCGACTGGGCGGAGGTCGAGACGGCGACCCAGGAGCCGTCCGCCGTGCGGTAGGTGTTGCGGGGCGCGTTGTTCGCGGAGCGGTTGCCGGTGCGGGGCTGGACGTGGCCCAACTGGTCGTACCAGAGCGGCTGTGGGCCGAGCACGGTGAGGATCGGCTCGATGATCGCCATGTCGACCACCTGGCCACGGCCCGAAGCGTCGCGGGCGCGGAGCGCGGCCATGACGGCGTACGCCGTCGCCAGGCCCGCGATCGAGTCGGCCAGGCCGAAGGGCGGGAGGGTCGGCGGGGAGTCCGGTTCGCCGGTGATCGCCGCGAAGCCGCTCATGGCCTCGGCGAGCGTGCCGAAGCCGGGGCGGTGCGCGTACGGGCCGAACTGGCCGAAGGCGGTCACACGGGCGAGGACGAGGCGGGGATTGGCGGCCGACAGCTCCGGCCAGCCCAGGTCCCACCTCTCCAGGGTGCCGGGCCGGAAGTTCTCGATGATCACGTCCGCGGTGTCGGCGAGGCGCAGCAGGGTGGCGCGGCCGCCGGGCCTGGACAGGTCGAGGGTGATGGTGCGTTTGTTGCGGCCGAGGAGTTTCCACCACAGGCCGATGCCGTCCTTCGACGGGCCGTGGCCCCGGGAGGGGTCGGGCTTGGCCGGGTGCTCGACCTTGACGACCTCCGCGCCGAAGTCGCCGAGCATGGTGGCGGCGAGCGGTCCGGCGAACAGGGTGGCGAGGTCGAGGACGCGTAGCCCGGTGAGCGGCCCGCGACTCGTCCCCGGCTCGGTGAGCGGACCGCGTTCCGTCCCCGCCTTGTCGCCCGTATGCCCGCTCATGAGGTGTGCCGGGTGTTCGAGGCGGCCTGGGCGTCGATCTCGGAGCGGTACGGCATCGAGGACGAGGCGCCGGCGCGCTGCACCGACAGGGGCACCGCCGCCGAGGCCCACGCGAGGGCGGCGCACATCGGCCGGCCCTCGGCGAGCTCCCCCACTCTCGGCTTCGCTCGAGCGGGGGGACCCCCATCCGCGAGGGTGCCGACGAAGATGTCACCCGCGCCGGTCGAGTCCACGGCGGTGACCCGGGGCGCTGGCACGGTGAGGGGTTCGGCGCCGCGGGTCGCGTACAGACTGCCCGCCGCGCCCAGGGTGACCACGACTTCCGGTACCTGGTCGAGCAGGGCGGTGACCGCGTCGCGGGGGTCGGTGAGGCCGGTGAGCGCGGCGGCCTCGTGCTCGTTGGGCACCAACAGGTCGACGGAGGCGAGGAGTTCGGGCGGCAGGGACTGTACGGGGGAGGGGGTCAGGATGGTCCGGACGCCGTGGCGGCGCGCGGCCTCGGCGCCCGCGCGGCCGGCGGCCGGCGGGATCTCCAGCTGGAGCAGCAGCGCGTCGGCGCCCACCGCGCCGATCATCGAGACGTCGGAGCCCGCGTGGGCCGCGGCGACCGCCTGGCCCGCGCCCTTGCCACCAGGGATCGTACGGAACTCCCGTCCCGTCACGGTCTCTCCGCGCTGCGGGGCCTTCGCGACGTACGAGACGAGGTCCATGTTCGTGCTGCCGAGCACGGCGATATGGGTCATGGGTGACGGGTCTCCCGGTGCGTGAGCTGGTGGGTCAGCTGGGCGAGGGTGTCGAAGCCGATGCCGTCGAAGTCGGCGACGGAGGTGGCGAGGCGGTTCTTGAGGGGGGTGGTCCAGCGGTCGGGGAGCGCGGCGGGGGTGCCGGTGAGGAGGCCCGCGACGCTGCCCGCCGTCGCGCCGTTGGAGTCGGTGTCCCAGCCGCCGGACACCGCACGGCAGATGGAGCCGGAGAAGTCGCCGTCCGCGTGGGTGAGGGCGGCGGCGATCAGGGCGGTGTTGGGGAGGGCGTGGACCCAGTGGTAGACGCGGTGGGTGGTGTGCAGTGCGTCGACGACCGTGTCGAAGTCCTCGGTGGTGCGGGCGAGGTGGACGGCGTGGCGGATGGCCTCGGCCAGGCGGGAGGCGGGGGGCACGACGGTGAGGCCGGTGCGCAGGCAGGCGTGGATGTCGGCGCGGCCGGTGGCGGCCTCGGCGATGGTGGCCGCCGTGAACATCGCCGCGTACACGCCGTTCGCGGTGTGGGTGAGGGTGGCGTCCCGGTGGGCCGCTTCCGCGGCGGCGGCCGGATCGCCCGGGTGGGTCCAGCCGTGGACGTCGGCGCGGATCAGGGCGCCGATCCATTCGCGGAAGGGGTTGCGGTGGCGGGCCGTGTGCGGGGGTTCGATGCCGGTGAGGAGGTTGCGGTAGGCGATGCGTTCGGCGGTGAACGTGCGGCCGGCGGGGAGCTCGTCCAGCCAGAGGCGGGCCACGTCGGCGGTCGTGAAGCCCCTGCCGTATCGCTGGAGCAACAGGAGGTTCAGGAGGGGGTAGTTGAGGTCGTCGTCCTCGGGCATGCCGTCGATGTTCTCGGCGAGGGAGGTGGGGGCGGAGCGTCTGTTCCAGGGGTGGGCCCGGAGGAGGTCGTCGGGTACGCCCCGGGCGGTGAACCAGGTGTGCAGGGGCCAGTTTCCGGCGGCCCGGGCCAGTTGGCGGATGCCGTCGAGGGGGAGCTTCTCCACCGGTTTGCCAAGGAGGCAGCCGACTGCTCTGCCCAGCCAGGCGGCTTCCAGGTGGGCCTGGGTGGGGGCTGGGGTGGGCACCGGTCGGGCGGGCCAGTTCGGGCAGTGGGCCCTGATCCGTCCCAGGTCCGTCGGCTCTGTGTCCGCCGACTTGCCGGGCAGCTCCGCCAGTTCGTCCAGGAGGTCTTCCGCCAGTGCGCGCAGGTAGCGCGAGGCCGCAGTCGCGGACGCACCCGCGCGCGGTGGGGCCTCTGGGCCGCCCGCCGCGTGCCAGCGGGCGGCGATCGCCTCCGGTGCCCGGCCGTCCTGATGGGCCTGGGCGAGCTCGTGGCCGAGGAGGTCCTCCGGTTGGACCCAGGTCAGTCGGAGCATCACGGGGTCCCCGTCAGCTCGGCGTACGCCGACTCGTGGGCGCGGCGACGGCCCACGTCACGGGCGAAGATCTCGCGGGTCACCCCGGTGAGGGTGGTCGCCGGGGCGTGCAGGTCCAGGCGGCTGGACTCGGCGACCGTCTTGGCCCAGTCGTGGGGGACCTCGGAGCCGAGGGCACCGGCGAGGGCGCCGGACATGGTGGCGATGGAGTCGCAGTCGCGGCCGTAGTTCACCGAGCCGAGGACCGCGTGCCGGTAGTCGCCGCCGGAGACCACCAACATGCCCAGGGCGACGGGGAGTTCCTCGATCGCGTGGAGACGGGAGGGGCGGCGGGCGGCGAGGGAGGGGGAACGGTAGTCGGGGCCGACCGTGTCGTAGGGGGTCACCGCCTCGCGGAGCGGGATCAGCGCCGACTCGAAGTCCGTGTGCCGGGCGGCGACTTCGCAGACCGCCTCGATCGCCGACCGGGTGCCGTCCTTCGCGAGGGACAGGCAGGCCGCGACGACCGAGTCCGGGCTCGCCCCGGGCGCGCACGCCGCCGCCACCCCCGCCGCGAAGACGCCCGCCGCCTCCCGTCCGTACGACGACTGGTGGGCACCCGCGATGTCGAGCGCCTCGGCGTACGCGCCCGCCGGGTCGGCCGCGTTGACCAGGCCGACCGGCGCCATGTACATCGCGGCGCCGCAGTTGACGATGTTGCCGGTACCGGCTTCCCGGGGGTCCACATGGCCGTAGTGCAGGCGGGCCACCAGCCACTTCTCCGCGAGGAAGATCCGCTGGAGAGGGATGGCCTCGGCCTCCAGTTCCGGGATCCAGCGCGGGCCCGTCATGAGGTCGGGGACCAGGTGCTCGGCGACGGCGTACGCGTCGAGGTGGTCGCGGACGGTGGCGTACACGCGTACCAGCGCATGGGTCATCAGGGTGTCGTCGGTGACGTGTCCGTCGCCCTTGTGGTACGGGGCGATGGGGCGGGCGGTGCGCCAGGCGTCGCCGTTCCAGGGGCCGACGATGCCGTGGATCCGGCCGCCGTGCCGTTCGACGATCTGCTCGGGGGTGTAGCCCTCGACGGGGCCGCCGAGCGCGTCGCCGACGGCGGCTCCGACGAGGGCTCCGGTGATGCGTTCGTCGAGGGTTCCCGTTCCTTCTCCTTTGGGCGTCATGCCCGAATCATCCCTCTGGGGTGGCCAGTTCCGTCGCTTCCAGGAGGTCGGCGAGTCCGATCAGATCCGTGCCCGTGAGCCGGGGCAGCGCGCAGCCGGACAGGACGCGGCAGGCGTCGCGCCAGGAGGCCGGGATCGTGGCGCCGCCGCCCAGCGCGCCGGTGAGCGCGCCCGCGAGGGCCGGGGCCGAGTCCGCGACCCGGGACAGACAGGCGGCGGCGGGCACCGCCTCCGCGATCCGGCCGCGTGCGGCCGTGGCCAGGGCGAGGGCGACCGGCACGGTCTCCGCCGCCGCGATGCCGTAGCTGTAGACGTGGTCGACGATCTGGTGTTCCAGGAGGGGGACCAGGGCGAAGGTGTCCTCGCTGGCGCGGGCGAGCCGCAGTGCGTGCCGGGCGTTGCGGCCGATCTCCGTCGACTCGGGGAGCTCGGCGAGGGCGGCGTCCGCGCAGGCGTCGACGTCGGCTCCGGCGAGGGCGAGCGCGAGGGCCGCGGCCATCGCGCGGGCGCCGTGCACCCCGTCGCCGTCCTGGGTGTAGCGGGCGTCGAACTCGGCGAGTTCCGCGGCGAGTCGGGGGTCGCCCGGGTGCGCCACGGCGAGCACACAGGCCCGTACGCAGGCCGCGTCGTCGAAGTAGTGCGGGTTGTCGTGGCCGGTGGCGGGCGGGCGCAGCCCGGTGGCGAGGTTGCCCAGGCCCGCCCGTACGGAGATCCGGGCGCGCAGGGGGAGCAGCGCGGACTCGACCTCGGGGGCGCGCTCGGCGGCCGCGGCGACCTCGCTGGCGACGGCGTTCCAGGACAGGTCGATGGACGCCCGCATCCGGCGTTCCCGGCTCAGGTCGCCGAGCGCGCTGCGGTCCCCGGCGCGCAGCACGGCCTCCGCCGCGAACGCCGCCCATTCCGCGTCGTCCGACGGGCCGAGCCGCAGGGGTTCCGGCGGCTGGTTGAGCGCGATGGGCACGGGCAGGGTCGTCGTCGCGTTCTGCTCCGCGAAGGTGTCCAGCTCGCGGGTCAGCCGCCGGGTCCACTCGGGCATCCGGGCCGCGCGGTGTCGGCCGGCGGGCCAGCCGGCGGCGTCGCCCGCGGCGAGCCCGAGCAGGAGGCCCTCGATCCGGCGGGGGTGCGAGGTGAGTACGGGGGCGGCGCCCCGCTCCGTACGGGGGTCCGCATCCGTCGAGGGGGAGTCCCCGGTGTCGGACGTCGGGGGTGGGTCCCCGATGTCGCAGATCGAGATCGATCCCCCGGTTTCCGGTGCCGAGGCCGATCCCGTGCCGGGTTCGTCGCCCACCAGGCCGGGTCTCATGGCTGCACCTCGTCATCGTCGTCGGCGAGGATGCAGTCGCTCGTGAGGGCGTACGGGTCGGGGGGCGGAGGCTCCGTGCTCCCGGTCCCCCACTTCCCGTCGTCCCCCGATGTGAGCAGTTCCGCCACGTCCAGTACGTGGTGGCCCGCCATGGAGGGCAGGCAGCTGCCGCGTGCCGGGCCGATCGCCGCCGCCCAGTCCGCCGGGATCGCGGCGGCGCCCCCGGTCGCCCCGGCCAGCGCGCCCGCCACCGCGGCCGTGGTGTCGGCGTCGCGGCCCATGTTGACGGCGGTGAGGACGGACTCGGTGAAGTCGCCGTCGGCGGCGGCGTACGCGCCGAAGGCGAGGGCGACGGCCTCCGGGGCCAGGTCCGTCCAGGGGTAGCCGCCGATGACGACCGCCGAGCGGACCGCCCGTTCCCCTCGGTGGGCGACGGCCACCGCCCGGCGCAGGGAGCGGGCCGTCCAGGAGTCGTCCGGGATCACCGCGAGCGCGGAGGCGACCACCGCGATCGTGGCCGCGCCCGCCATCGCCGCCGCGACCCCCGCCGCGACCGCCTGGCCGCCGTAGATGCCCTCGCCCTCGTGGCTCACCGAGCCGTCGATCGCCACCAGCCGGGCCGCCTCCGCAGGGCGCCCCGCCGCGAAGACGCCGAAGGGGGCCGCGCGCATCGCCAGACCGTCGCTCCAGGCGTGCCGGTGCTGGGCCGAGATGGGGGCCGCGAGTCCCCGGCGCAGGTTCTCCAGGGTGCCGCGCTCGCTGAATCCGGCGCCCCGGAACGGCCCCTCGTCGCGGTCGGCGATCCACTGGTGCCAGGCGGCCTCGACATGCGTCACGGTGAGCGCCGAACCGTGCCGGGCCAGCAGCAGCCCCGAGAAGATCGCGTACTCCGTGTCGTCCGTCCCGGCCGGGTGCTCGGCGACGTACCCCGTGATCCGTCCCCACTTCGCGCGGATCTGCGACGGCCTCATGTTCTCGGCGGGCGCGCCCAGCGCGTCCCCGACGGCGAGGCCGAGCAGCGCGCCGCGGGCCCGCTCGCGCAGAGCGGCCGAGTCCCCGGATGCCGGGACGGAGGGAATGCAGGCGATGGAAGCCATACGGTGCCTCTCCTCTCAGGGCGCAGAGCCCTTTGGGGATGTGTCCCACGGGAGGGGGCGGGGAGAGCCGTCCGCGACTCCTCATTCACCCGGTCGACATCTGTGCATGATCCTTCACGGATGAGCACCTGAGGGAAAAACCGCAGGTTAGCCCAGCCTTTCCTTGCTGGCGGAGAAGAAATTCCAAGCGTAGCTTCGTGGTTGTCGAAAAGTAGAAACAGTCCAATCGACGGATCCTGGGGGACCGGTATGTCCATCATCGACACCGAGGCGACGCTGCACGAGGCGCACCGCGACAACCACACCCACCGGGACGTGAACGGCGGATGGCTGCGCCCGGCCGTGTTCGGCGCGATGGACGGGCTCGTGTCCAACCTCGCCCTGATGACCGGCGTCGCCGGCGGGTCCGTCTCCCACCAGACGATCGTCATCACCGGGCTCGCGGGCCTGGCGGCAGGCGCCTTCTCCATGGCCGCCGGCGAGTACACCTCCGTCGCCTCGCAGCGTGAACTCGTCCAGGCCGAACTCGACGTCGAGCGAAGTGAGTTGAGAAAGCATCCGCAGGACGAGGAGCGCGAGCTCGCCGCGCTGTACGAGTCGCGCGGCGTCGATTCCGAACTCGCCCGCGAAGTGGCCAAGCAGCTCTCGCGCGACCCCGAGCAGGCCCTGGAGATACACGCCCGCGAAGAGCTCGGCATCGACCCGGGCGACCTGCCCTCCCCGGCCGTCGCCGCCGTGTCGAGCTTCGGCTCCTTCGCCCTGGGCGCCCTGCTCCCCGTACTGCCGTATCTGCTCGGCGCGACCGTCCTGTGGCCAGCGCTGCTGCTCGCGCTGATCGGGCTCTTCGCGTGCGGCGCGATCGTGGCCCGGGTGACGGCTCGAACCTGGTGGTACAGCGGAATCCGGCAGCTCGCGCTCGGGGGTGCCGCGGCGGGTGTGACATACGTCCTGGGCAGCCTGTTCGGTACCGCCGTAGGATGAGATCTCGCGCACTTATGCAAGGGACTGCATAA
The DNA here is from genome assembly GCF_042885015.1 of Streptomyces sp. NPDC058086. Classification (NCBI taxonomy): domain Bacteria; kingdom Bacillati; phylum Actinomycetota; class Actinomycetes; order Kitasatosporales; family Streptomycetaceae; genus Streptomyces; species Streptomyces sp. NPDC058086. The sequence goes on from NZ_JBHVST010000042.1 coordinate 8,834, forward strand.
GTAGCCGTTACTCCCTGGTTTCGATCGCTTAACCACTGGGAATGAGCCGTAAGCGCTGCGGGCAATGAGGCCTGCGCCGCTTCAGTGCGGTGGGTGACGTTGCCCGCCGTACCCCGGACCCGCGGACACTGATCTGTCCGCTTAGGTCCCCTTGACTCCACCGTCGTGCGCGGTACCCCCACGCCACCCACCGGTGTCCGCATGTTGGAACGGAGTATCCGGTTCCCGAGAACCATTCCATCATGTAACCTGCACGAAATTTTGCACCCCCAAGCAGAGGGCCAACGTCGTCCCTCGGCACATGCATATGCCACGACGACGACGGGAGAGCCGATGCGTTCGCCGCGCCAGCCGTCCCAGCACTCCACGAATGGCCAGAACTGGTCCTTCATGGATGCTCGCCCTGCCGCGCAGGGTATGTACGACCCCCGCAACGAGCACGACGCCTGTGGCGTCGGCTTCGTGGCCACCCTCACCGGTGAGGCGAGCTACGCGCTGGTCGAGCAGGCGCTCACCGTGCTGCGCAACCTGGAGCACCGGGGTGCCACCGGCGCCGAGCCCGACTCGGGCGACGGCGCGGGCATCCTGTCCCAGGTCCCCGACGCGTTCTTCCGTGAGGTGGCCGAATTCGAGCTGCCCGCGGCCGGCGCGTACGCGGTCGGCATCGCCTTCCTGCCCGAGGACGGCATCGAGGATGTCGTCTCACAGATCGAGACGATCGCCGCCGAGGAGGGCCTGACCGTCCTCGGCTGGCGCGAGGTCCCGGTCGCCCCCGAACTGCTCGGCGCCACCGCCCGCTCCACGATGCCCGCCTTCCGCCAGATCTTCGTCACGGACGGCGTCTCGACCGGCATCGAGCTCGACCGCAAGGCGTTCGTGCTGCGCAAGCGCGCCGAGCGCGAGGCCGGCGTGTACTTCCCGTCGCTCTCCGCGCGCACCATCGTCTACAAGGGCATGCTGACCACCGGCCAGCTGGAGCCCTTCTTCCCGGACCTGTCCGACCGCCGCTTCGCCTCCGCGATCGCGCTCGTGCACTCCCGGTTCTCCACCAACACCTTCCCGAGCTGGCCGCTCGCCCACCCGTACCGCTTCGTCGCGCACAACGGCGAGATCAACACGGTCAAGGGCAACCGCAACTGGATGCAGGCGCGCGAGTCCCAGCTGGTCTCCGATCTCTTCGGTGACAAGGGCCTGGAGCGGATCTTCCCGATCTGCACGCCCGACGCGTCCGACTCCGCCTCCTTCGACGAGGTGCTCGAACTCCTCCACCTCGGCGGCCGCTCGCTCCCGCACTCCGTGCTGATGATGATCCCGGAGGCGTGGGAGAACCACGACTCCATGGACCCGGCCCGCCGCGCCTTCTACCAGTTCCACTCCACGATGATGGAGCCCTGGGACGGCCCGGCCTGTGTCACCTTCACCGACGGCACCCAGGTCGGCGCGGTCCTCGACCGCAACGGTCTGCGCCCCGGCCGCTACTGGGTCACGGACGAGGGCCTCGTCGTCCTCGGCTCCGAGGTCGGCGTCCTCGACATCGACCCCGCGAAGGTCGTCCGCAAGGGCCGCCTCCAGCCCGGCAAGATGTTCCTCGTCGACACCGCCGAGCACCGCATCATCGAGGACGACGAGATCAAGGCAGCCCTCGTCGCCGACAAGCCGTACGCGGAGTGGCTGGAAGCCGGCGAGATCGAGCTCTCCGACCTCCCCGAGCGCGAGCACATCGTGCACACCCACGCCTCGGTCACCCGCCGCCAGCAGACCTTCGGCTACACCGAGGAAGAGCTGCGCATCATCCTCGCGCCGATGGCCAACACCGGCGGTGAGCCGCTGGGCTCCATGGGCACGGACTCGCCGATCGCGGCCCTCTCCGCGCGCCCGCGCCTGCTCTTCGACTACTTCACCCAGCTGTTCGCGCAGGTCACCAACCCGCCGCTGGACGCGATCCGCGAGGAGCTTGTCACCTCGCTGCGCTCCTCACTGGGACCGCAGGGCAACCTGCTGGAGCCCACGGCCGCGTCCTGTCGTAGCGTCACCCTGCCCTTCCCGGTGATCGACAACGACGAGCTGGCCAAGCTCATCCACATCAACGCCGACGGCGACATGCCGGGCATGAAGGCCGCGACCCTGTCCGGTCTCTACCGGGTCAGCGGTGGCGGCGACTCCCTCGCCGCGCGGATCGAGGAGATCTGCGCGGAGGCCGACGCCGCCATAGAGAACGGCGCCCGTCTGATCGTCCTGTCGGACCGGCACTCCGACGCCGAGCACGCGCCGATCCCCTCGCTGCTGCTCACCGCGGCCGTCCACCACCACCTCATCCGCACCAAGCAGCGCACCCAGGTGGGCCTGCTGGTCGAGGCGGGCGACGTCCGCGAGGTCCACCACGTGGCCCTCCTCATCGGCTTCGGCGCCGCCGCGGTCAACCCGTACCTGGCGATGGAGTCGGTCGAGGACCTGGTCCGCGCCGACACCTTCCTGACCGGCATCGAGGCCGAGCAGGCCATCCGCAACCTGATCTACGCGCTCGGCAAGGGCGTCCTCAAGGTCATGTCCAAGATGGGCATCTCGACCGTCGCCTCCTACCGCGGCGCCCAGGTCTTCGAGGCCGTCGGCCTGGACCAGGCCTTCGTCGAGAAGTACTTCAACGGCACGGCCACCAAGATCGGCGGCGCCGGTCTCGACGTCATCGCCAAGGAGGTCGCGGCGCGGCACGCCAAGGCCTACCCGGCCTCCGGCATCGCCCCGGCGCACCGGGCCCTCGACATAGGCGGCGAGTACCAGTGGCGCCGCGAGGGTGAGCCGCACCTGTTCGACCCGGAGACGGTCTTCCGCCTCCAGCACTCGACGCGCTCCGGCAGCTACGACATCTTCAAGAAGTACACGGACCGGGTGAACGAGCAGTCCGAGCGCCTGATGACGCTCCGCGGCCTGTTCGGCTTCAAGTCCGACCGGCAGCCGATCTCGATCGACGAGGTCGAGCCGGTGAGCGAGATCGTCAAGCGCTTCTCCACCGGCGCCATGTCGTACGGCTCCATCTCCAAGGAGGCGCACGAGACCCTCGCCATCGCCATGAACCAGCTGGGCGGCAAGTCCAACACCGGTGAGGGCGGCGAGGACGCGGACCGGCTCTACGACCCGGCCCGCCGCTCGTCGATCAAGCAGGTCGCCTCCGGCCGCTTCGGCGTCACGTCGGAGTACCTGGTCAACGCCGACGACATCCAGATCAAGATGGCGCAGGGCGCCAAGCCCGGCGAGGGCGGCCAGCTGCCCGGCCACAAGGTCTACCCCTGGGTCGCCAAGACCCGGCACAGCACCCCGGGCGTGGGCCTCATCTCCCCGCCCCCGCACCACGACATCTACTCCATCGAGGACCTGGCCCAGCTGATCCACGACCTCAAGAACGCGAACCCGCAGGCGCGGATTCACGTGAAGCTGGTCTCCGAGGTCGGTGTCGGCACGGTCGCCGCGGGTGTCTCCAAGGCGCACGCGGACGTGGTGCTCATCTCCGGCCACGACGGCGGTACGGGCGCCTCCCCGCTGACCTCGCTGAAGCACGCGGGCGGCCCCTGGGAGCTCGGCCTCGCCGAGACCCAGCAGACGCTGCTGCTCAACGGCCTGCGCGACCGTATCGTCGTGCAGACCGACGGCCAGCTGAAGACCGGCCGTGACGTCGTCATCGCCGCGCTGCTCGGCGCCGAGGAGTTCGGTTTCGCGACCGCGCCGCTCGTCGTCTCCGGCTGCGTCATGATGCGCGTCTGCCACCTGGACACCTGCCCGGTCGGCATCGCCACCCAGAACCCGGTGCTGCGCGACCGCTTCGCCGGCAAGGCCGAGTACGTCGTGAACTTCTTCAAGTTCATCGCCGCAGAGGTCCGCGAGATCCTCGCCGAGCTCGGCTTCCGCACGATCGAGGAGGCCGTCGGCCACGCCGAGAACCTCGACGTGGAGCGGGCGATCACCCACTGGAAGGCGCAGGGCCTGGACCTGTCCCCGCTCTTCCATGTGCCCGAGCTGCCCGAGGGCGCGGTGCGCCACCAGGTCGTCGCCCAGGACCACGGTCTGGAGAAGGCGCTCGACAACGAGCTGATCAAGCTCGCCGCCGACGCGCTGGCCGCGAACACCGAGGCCGACGCCCAGCCGGTGCGCGCCCAGGTCGCGATCCGCAACATCAACCGCACGGTCGGCACCATGCTCGGCCACGAGGTGACGAAGAAGTTCGGTGGCGGGGGCCTGCCCGACGACACCATCGACATCACCTTCACCGGCTCCGCGGGCCAGTCCTTCGGCGCCTTCCTGCCGCGCGGTGTCACGCTGCGCCTGGAGGGCGACGCCAACGACTACGTCGGCAAGGGCCTCTCCGGCGGCCGGGTGATCGTCCGTCCCGACCGGGGCGCCGACCACCTCGCCGAGTACTCGACCATCGCGGGCAACACCATCGCGTACGGTGCGACGGGCGGCGAGCTCTTCCTGCGCGGCCGCACCGGCGAGCGCTTCTGCGTCCGCAACTCCGGCGCGACGGTGGTCTCCGAGGGCGTGGGTGACCACGGCTGCGAGTACATGACCGGCGGCCACGCGGTCGTCCTCGGCGAGACGGGCCGCAACTTCGCGGCCGGCATGTCCGGCGGCATCGCGTACGTCGTCGACCTGAACCGCGACAACGTCAACGCCGGCAACGTGGGCGCCGTCGAGGCCCTCGACGACACCGACAAGCAGTGGCTGCACGACGTGGTGCGCCGCCACCAGGAGGAGACCGGCTCGACCGTCGCCGAGAAGCTTCTGGCCGAGTGGGACACCGCGGTCGAGCGCTTCAGCAAGATCATCCCCAGCACGTACAAGGCAGTGCTCGCCGCCAAGGACGCCGCCGAGCGAGCCGGACTCCCCGAGTCCGAGATCACCGAGAAGATGATGGAGGCGGCGACCAATGGCTGATCCCAAGGGCTTTCTGAACCACGGCCGCGAGGTCGCCAGGACCCGCCCCGTCGCGGAGCGCGTCAAGGACTGGAACGAGGTCTACGTTCCGGGCTCACTGCTCCCGATCATCTCCAAGCAGGCCAGCCGTTGCATGGACTGCGGGATCCCGTTCTGCCACAACGGCTGTCCGCTGGGGAACCTGATCCCCGAGTGGAACGACTACGCCTACCGCGAGGACTGGGGGGCCGCGTCCGAGCGTCTGCACGCCACGAACAACTTCCCGGAGTTCACGGGCCGCCTGTGCCCCGCTCCCTGCGAGTCGGCGTGTGTGCTCGGCATCAACCAGCCCGCCGTGACCATCAAGAACGTCGAGGTCTCGATCATCGACAAGGCGTGGGACACGGGCGATGTCGCCCCGCAGATCCCCGAGCGCCTGTCGGGCAAGACCGTCGCGGTCATCGGCTCGGGCCCGGCGGGCCTGGCCGCCGCCCAGCAGCTCACCCGGGCGGGTCACACGGTCGCCGTGTACGAGCGTGCCGACCGCGTCGGCGGCCTGCTGCGCTACGGCATCCCCGAGTTCAAGATGGAGAAGCGGCACATCAACCGTCGCATCGAGCAGATGCGCGCGGAGGGCACCCGCTTCCGCACCGGCATCGAGATCGGCCGCGACCTCAAGGCGACGGACCTGCGCAAGCGGTACGACGCCGTGGTCATCGCCGCCGGTGCGACGACCGCTCGTGACCTCCCGGTCCCCGGCCGCGAGCTCAAGGGCATCCACCAGGCCATGGAGTACCTGCCGCTGGCCAACAAGGTCCAGGAGGGCGACTACGTGGCGCCCCCGATCACGGCCGAGGGCAAGCACGTCGTGGTCATCGGCGGCGGCGACACCGGCGCGGACTGCGTGGGAACCGCCCACCGCCAGGGCGCTGCCTCGGTCACGCAGCTGGAGATCATGCCGCAGCCCGGCGAGGAGCGGAACCCGGGCCAGCCCTGGCCGACGTTCCCGATGCTCTACAAGGTCACCTCCGCGCACGAGGAGGGCGGCGACCGCGTCTACTCGGTCTCCACGACCCACTTCGAGGGCGACGAGGACGGCAACGTCCAGTGGCTGCACCTCGCCGAGGTCGAGTTCGTCGACGGCAAGCTGAACCAGAAGCCGGGCACGGAGCGCAAGATCCCCGCCCAGCTGGTCACGCTGGCCATGGGCTTCACCGGCACCGACGTCGAGAACGGCGTCGTCTCCCAGTTCGGCCTGGAGCTCGACGCGCGCGGCAACATCGCCCGCGACGCCGAGTTCGCGACCAACGTGCCCGGCGTGTACGTCGCCGGTGACGCCGGCCGCGGCCAGTCGTTGATCGTGTGGGCCATCGCGGAGGGCCGCTCGGCCGCCCGCGGGGTCGACCGCTTCCTGACCGGGGCCAGCGATCTGCCGGCGCCGATCCGCCCGACGGACCGCTCGCTGATGGTCTGACGCTCCACCCCAACAAACGTCCCGTACAACGGCGTACGGAACTGAACGCGGCGCCTGCCTTGTCCCCGACCGGACGGTGGTGGGCGCCGTGGTGCGTCGTCAGCAGGCCGGGCGGTGGCGGGTGGTGGGGCGTCGTGGTGGCGGTCTCAGCCGGCCGGGCGCCCGGTGTCGTCCGGCCACACCCCGATGTGGTCCTGCTCCAGTTCCAGCATCACCCGGTCCTCCATGCCGAGGGCCGCGGTGTACTCGGCGGGCAGCTGGAGCCGGCCTGCCCGGTCCAGCGTCGCGAACTCCCGTGCCACCAGGGACTCCTGGCCCTCCGCGTCGACCTCCGTGCGGCGCAGCACCTCCGTCGAGGTACGGCCGTCACGGATCGCGACCGCGCGCCGGACCTCCCCGGCGACCGCCTGGTCGTGCGTGACGATCACGATCGTCGTGCCCAGCTCCTCGTTGGCCCGGCGGAACGCCGCGAAGACTTCTGCGCCGGTGGCCGAGTCCAGCTCGCCGGTCGGCTCGTCGGCGAGCAGCACGGACGGCGAGTTGGCGAGGGCCACGGCGATCGCTACCCGCTGCTGCTGCCCGCCGGACATCTGCGGCGGACGGCGGCCGTGGCAGTCGGCGACGCCGAGCATCGCGAGCAGTTCCCGCGCCCGCTCGGCCCGCCGCTTCCCGAGGCCCCGCCCGCCCTTCAACTGCATGGGCAGCGCCACGTTCTGGGCCGCCGTCAGATAGGGGAGGAGATTGCGGGCCGTCTGCTGCCAGACGAAACCGACCACCTCACGGCGGTAGCGCAGCCGGTCCTTCGCGTTCATGGTGAGCAGATCGCGGCCCGCGACCCGCGCGGCGCCCGCGGTGGGCACGTCGAGGCCGGCGAGGATGTTCATCAGGGTCGACTTGCCGCTTCCCGAGGCGCCGACCAGAGCCATCAACTCGCCTTCCTGGACCAGCAGATCGAGTCCCTGGAGGGCCTGTACCTCCACCCCGGCGGAGCCGCCGCGCCCAGGGGAGTCGCCCCCGGCCGCCCGGCCTGAGAAGATGCGGACCAGCCGGTCGCAGGCGATCAGAGCGTCCCGCCCGTACGCGGGCCGGTCGCGGCGTGCCGCCGCCCGATGCTCCAGCTCCGCCAGGCTCGTCCGCGAGGTCGTCGCACGGGTCATCGCATGCCTCCTGTCCTGAGTTCGGTGATCGACGTACGGCGCCCCGCCCACCAGGCCTGCGCGACGGCCACCGCCCACGCCAGCAGCACGGTGCCCGCCGCGGGCAGGAGCAGCGACCACACGTCGGTACGCAGCGACGCGCCGACCACCGGCACGCGGCCCGCCGCGCCGGCCAGCGCGAGACGTTCCAGGTCGATGCCGGGGGCGAGCAGCCGGACCGTGGCCCAGCCGGTGAGGATCCCGCCCGAGGCCGCGAGCAGCGCCTGGGGCAGCGCGTCCAGGCTGAGCAGCCGACGGCCCTGGCGGGGCGTGAGGCCCATGGTGCGCAGCCGGGCCAGCAGCGCGGCCCGTTCCGGCGCGGACTGAAGGAGGGAGAGCAGCAGGGCGAGTACGGCGTACCCCGCACCGGCCAGGGCGGCCGTGGTGTAGATCCGCTCGGCGCCCGCCTGCAACGGCGCATCGGAGAGCGCCACCCGTTGCTCGCCGCGCAAGGTCACGGAGAGGCCCTTCCCGGCGCCGCGCACGGCCGTCCGCAGCGCCGGTGCGTCGAGCGTGGCACCGGTCACCAGCAGCGTCGTCGGATCGGAGTGTTCGAGGCCCGCGGCGTCGACCAGCAGGAAGTCGGCGCCGGGGGCGGCGGGCGTGCGGGAGCGTACGGCGGCGATCCGGACGGTGACGTCACCGGCGAGGGACGTGATCCGACGCGGTGCGTGGCCCAGGCGCCTGGCGAGACCGGGGGAGGCGACGGCGTTCAGCACACCCCCTGTCCGTACACCCTCTGACGTCCCCTTCGGCGTCAACACGTCGGCGGGGAAGGCCCCGAGGCCCGTCTGCCGGGCCAGCCGGGCGTACGACGCCGGCTCGACCCCGATCAGCGTCAGGCCCTCCTTCGCCCCTGCCCCGCCGGAGGTGAGCTCCGCCGTGCGCTCGATCTGCACGGCCGTCACCCCACGTACGCCCGCGACCTTCCGTACCGCCCCTGCCACGCCCGCCGGGAGCGGCGTCACCTCACCCGGCCCCGCGATCCGCGCGTCCGCGCCGGTCGCCAGCAGCGCGGCCCGGTCCCGGGCGTCGGACACCCCGGCGAGCACGGAACCCCCGAACGCCGCCGTCGTCAGGGCCAGCAACACTGCCAGCAGAGGCAGCGCGACGCCCACCGTCGAGGAGCGTCCCGCGCGGGCCAGCGACAGGAAACCGACCACCCCGCGCCCTCGCGCGGCCGGGCGGGCTGCCCACCGCAGGGGCAGCGGATACAGCCGTACGAGCACCAGCGCCGCGATCAGCCCGACCAGGACCGGAGCGGCGCTCACCAGCAGGTCGCCCGCGCTGGACGCGCCGCGCCGCCGCAGCGCCACGACCGAGCCGACGGCCAGCACCAGCACGGTGAGTTCGGCGACCGTGCGGCGCCTGCCGGGCCTGACGTGGGCGAGATCGTCGCGCTCCGCGTGCGCCCGCGGCCTGCGGTGCGCCACGACCGCCCGCACCGGCAGTACGGCACAGGCGAGGAGCGCGACGGCGGACGCCCCGAGCACGGCGGGCAGGAGCCGGGCCTCGTCGACGGTGAGTACGGCGAGCAGCAGACCGGCGGCGGCCGAGGGCACCGCCACGACCGCGGTCTCGGCGAGGAGCCGTCCGGCGATCCCGCGCAGCGAGCCGCCCCGCGCGCGCAGCAGGGCGAGTTCGGTGGCCCGGCGGACGGCGACCAGCCCGCCGGCCATGACCAGGACGACGGCGGCGACCGCGCCGATCCCGAACGCTGCGACCGCCACGACGGGCGTGATCGCCGCGCGGGTCGTCGTGTAGGAGCCGACGACCGTCTCCAGGTCGGTAGCGACGGTCGCGGTGCTCCCGGCGATCTCGCGCATCCGCAGCAGCTCGGGCCCGCCTTCGAGGGAGGCGATCCGGGAGACGAGCCCCGGGACGTCCTGTGCGGTGAGCCCTCCGGTGGCGGGGGCGAACCGCCAGTACAGCTCCGGCTGCCCCTGGCTGCCGAGGAGCACCGGGGCGGCGCCGGGCGCCAGCAGGAGGCCCGCCTCCCAGTAGAACTGCGGCGGGAGGGACGGGTCCGCGGCCACGCCCGGGGTGCGCAGGACCGGCTCCGCGGACCAGTAGCCGCCCTGCGGATGCCGGGGCTCCACGATCCCGGTGATCCGCACGACCAGCGGCGCGCCCCCGAAGCCGTCCACGTCGATGACGGAACCGACCCGCAGCCGCAGCGTCCGGGCGGTCGCCTCGGTCACGGCGGCCTCGACCTTCCTGGTGTCCGCCGTCAGGTCCCCGGCGGCGATGGGGAGCCGTCCGCCGCGCACGATGGAGTGGGCGGCGAGTTCCGACTGCGCGGCCAGCGTGAAACGGGGCGGCGCGTCGATCACCGGCAGCCAGTGATTCAGTCCGACGAGGCTCTTGGAGGTCCGCACCCCGTAGGCCGACTCCGTCGTGTCCGCCCGCAGCGGCGCGGGCAGCCTGGCCAGCGCCGCGCGTCGGACGGCCGCGAGTGCCGGGGGCCGCACCGCCTTCTCCCGGGTGGACCGCGCGATCTCCAACCCCGGCTGCGGCGCGCTCAGTTCCACCGAGGTGGCGGCCGGGGGCGCCCCGGCGATCTCCTGCCGCAGCCCTTTCGTCTCATACGCGTCAAGGGCCCGCGGCAGCGCCGCCGCGAGGAACGCCGTGACCAGCACGAGCACTCCGAACGCGACGGCCGCCCCGGGGGCGGTCCGCAGCCGCGTCCGCACCCAGGGCGCCACACCGCGCTCCGTGCGCTGCCTCCACCACGCCATCTCAGCTGTCCCCCTGGTGGCGGAGCGCGACCGCCGGGTCGGCGCGGCGCACCGCCGTCGCGGCGCTGATCAGCAGGGGCAGGGCCGCGACGCCCACGAGGAGCAGCGCCACCTGGGACACCGGGAGTTCGACGAGGACGCGGGGGACCGGCCGCGCGGCCCCCGGGGTCAGCACGATCAGGGGGACGACGGCCCGGGTCAGGACGGTGCCGAGGCCGAGACCGGCGAGCAGACCGGCCCCGATCAGCAGGCCCTGCTCCACGGCGACCAGCCGGGCGAGTTCCCGGCGGCCCGCGCCCAGGGCCCGGAGCACGGCGAACTCCGCGGACCGCTCGCGCCGGGAGCCTGCGGTGCTCACCGCGAAGCCGCCCGCGGCGAGGGCCGCGGCGGCCACCGCCACCGCCATCAGCGCCGCGCGGGGCCCGGCGCCGAGCGGGTCGCCCAGCAGCCGGTCCGCGGCCTCGTCCCGTACGAGCACCTGGTCCGGCTCGACGTCGGGGCGGGCCCGCAGCGCGGCCGCCACCTTCGCGGCCCCGCCGGGGGCGGTGCTCAGCCACCATTCGGCGGGTGCGAGCGGAGCGCGTGCGCGCTGCGCGAACACGGCGTTCACGGCGCGCAGATCCAGCAACAGCGCGCCCCCGTCCGCCACTTCCGCCCCGCCCTCGTCCGACGCTCCCGCCGCGCCCCCGTCCGCCGCCGCGTCCGCGGTGGCCCCGGCCCAGGCCGTGCCCGCCCCGGTCGTCGGCAGCTCGCTCACCGACCGCACGATCGTCACCCGCAGCCGCTCCCCGTCCAGCGTCACGTCGATGCTCTCGCCCGGCTCGGTCCCGGCCGCGCGCAGAAAGGCCCGGGTGGCGACGGCCGCGATCCGTGCCGGGGGCGTGGCCCGCGCGGCGTCGAGGCGGACGGTGAACTCCGGCGGACCGGAGGGCGACTCGTCGCTCCCGGGCGCGGCGCCCGTCCCGTACGTGACCGTCAACGGCGCCGTCTTCGAGGCGGCCGGACGCAGGGCCGTCGACGGGTGCGCCGCTCCGTCCGCCGTCTCGGTCCTGCTGCCCCGCCAGCTCACCCCGGCGGGCACCGCGACCGCGCGGGCGGTCCCGTCGGGGCCCGTGGACAGCATCCGTACGACGGTCAGCCGGTGCTGTTCGGGATCGCCCGCGGGAACCGTGCCGTCGAGCTGCAGCCCGGTCAGCCGCAGTGGCCCGGCCGGCGTGGCGCGGGCGCCCGAAGCCGACACGTCCAGGTCGAGGGTGACCCGGTGGACCCGCCCGTCGACGGGTATCTTCCCGGCGTTCAGCCGGTACGCGATGCCGTAGCCGTCCTCGACGACGACGGTGACCAGGGGCGCGAGTCCGGAAGGGGAACGCCCCGTCTTCGTCCCCTCGCCCGCCCTCGTACCCCCGCCCGCCCTCGTACCCCCGCCCGTTGCCGCCGTCTCGTCGGTGATCCGCAGATCGAGCGCGAGCCGCCGGGTGCCCTTGGGCAGCGACACCGAGGGCCCGGCCGCCTTCTCCCGAGGCGCGAGACCCCGCAGCAGCCGCTCCACGGGCTCGTCGCCGAGGTCGCCGCGCATCAGCATCCCCTCCCCGGCGTGCGCCGTGTCCAGAGCGAGCACCGTCGCCCTACGGCCGCCGGAGAGGTCCGTGGTGGCGCGGTAGGCGGGAGCGGCGTCCCGTACCCCGGGCAGCGCGGCGTACAGACCGGTCTGGCCCGGGCTGCCCGGCCTGCCGTCCAGCACCCGTACGGAAGCGCCCGTCCCGAAGTCCGCCTGGTCGCCCTGCGACCGCTGCCACGAAGCGCTCTGCCCGATCGCCAGCATCCCGGTCGTCACGGCCAGGACCAGCAGCAGCACCGGCCCCGCCCCGCGCAGCGGACGCCGGCTGAACTGCCAGCCCGCCAGCGCCGCGGGAAGGCCCCGCCCGCTCGCGGCGCGCCGCTCCGCGAGCCGCGCCCCCAGCGGCAGCAGCCGCAGCGTCAGCACCGTGCCGGCCAGCAGTGCCAGCGCGGGCGCCGCGACCAGCAGCGGATCGACGCCCAGATCGCCCGCCCGGTCGCGGCTGAGCGCGCCGCCACCGAACGAGCCGGTCTGCCGGTCGAGTTGCCAGTACGCCACCGCCGCGAGCAACAGCAGCCCCACGTCGGCACCCGCCCGCACCGGCGCCGCGCCCGCCGCGGCCCGCACCCGACGCAGCCGGGGCGGCGCACCCGACGTCGCGGCCAGCGCGGGCGCCACGACCGCCGCCGCACAGCACACCGCGACCCCGGCCGCGACCAGCCACACCTGGAGCACCGGAGCGTCCCCGAGCCGCACCCCGGTCCGGTCGACGGACGACCACCGGGCGAGCAGCCGCACCAGCGGGCCGGACAACAGCGCGGCACCCACCGCCGCCGGTACGGCCAGCAGCAGCGCCTCCAGCGCGGCGAGGCCCGTGATCCGGCGGCGCGAGGCACCCCGCGCCTTCAGCAGATCGGTCTCGCCCGCCCGCTCGGTGTCGAGCAGCCGGGCCACCAGCAGCAGCGCGTACCCGGCGAGCAGCACCAGCTGGACGGAGACGATCATCAGCGTGGACCGGGACACGAGCAGCGCCCGCCCGGTCCGGTCGAGTACGGCGGGCAGCGCCGTCCGCACGGTCGCGCCCGCTCCGAGCGCCGGGTTCCTGCCCAGTGCTTCGGGTTCGCGCGCCGAGGCCTCGCGCAGCGCGTCGATGCCGTCGGTGGTCAGGCTCCGGTAGTCGGCCGTCGCCACCCACCCGGTGGTGCCCGCGGAGGTGCGGGAGGCGAGGACGGACGGGTCGGCGAGCAGCGGGCCGTAGGTGGTGAAGTCGACGGTGCGCACCCCGTGGCCGCCGACGGTGTCCAGCTGCCAGTACGGATCCGCGCTGTCGGCTACCCGGTACACGCCGGTGACCCGGACCGTCAGGGGCGCGCCGCCTAGCCGGTCGGTGAGCGCGATCCGTGCTCCGGGACGCACGTTCAGCCGGTCGGCGGCGACTTCGGGCAGCGCGACGGGCACGGGAGCGGTGCGCGCCGCCGGGCCGGGCAGTGTGCCCGAGACCAGCCTGATCCGCGACCGGTCAAGAGCGGCGAAGTGGGTGAGGTCCGGTTGCCCCGCGCGGGCATCGCTGCCCTGGAGGGAGCGGGGCAGCGCGTACGGCCCCGAGCTGCGCAACGTCCGTACGGTCACCGGAAGCCCGGCGAAGGTCCTGCGCGCGCCGCGGACCGCCGCGTCCTGGGCCTCCTTCTCCCGTCCGCGGGGCACGTCGGCGCCGATGACGAGCGAGGCGGAGGTCGCGGCCGGGCCGCTCAGGTTCTGTCGGAGCGCGGCGTCCCCGACCGAGGCGGAGAACGCGGCGAGGGCGGCCAGCACCGAGGTGGTCAGCAGCACCGCGAGCAGGGCAGCGCCGAGCAGCAGCCGATGCGCCCGAACGCGCAGCAACAAGAAGCCCGTCACTCGTCCCCCACCCGATTGCCGAGCCACCCCCTCGCCAACCCGACATGAATATCATGGGGTTCCCGCTCTGGGCACATGAGTTCCATTCCGTAGGGGGTGCGTCGATGACGGAGAACACCGGCACGCGGTCCGGTGCCGCCCTCGTGGGCGAATCCGCCGACGAGCCGATGGTGCGGGTGGAGAACCTGCACCACTCGTACGGCACGGGCGCCGTGGCCGTGCACGCGCTGCGCGGGGCCTCCTTCGAGCTGCGGCGCGGCGAACTCGTCGCCCTCAAGGGCCGGTCGGGCTCCGGCAAGACGACCCTGCTCCATCTGATCGGCGGCCTCGACCGTCCGGACCGCGGCCGCGTCGTCATCGACGGCACCGACCTGTCCGCGCTCGGTGAGAACGAGCTGCTGGAACTGCGCCGCGACCGGATCGGCTACATCTTCCAGTCCTTCGGACTCATCCCCATCCTCACCGCGGCCGAGAACGTGGGAGTGCCGCTGCGGCTGCGCAGAGCCGACCCCCGCGAACGCGAGGAGCGCGTGGCCCTGCTGCTCGCCCTCGTCGGGCTCGCCGACCACAGGGACCAGCGCCCGGCGGAACTCTCCGGCGGGCAGCAGCAGCGGGTGTCCATCGCCCGCGCCCTCGCCAACCACCCTGCCCTGCTGCTCGCCGACGAGCCGACCGGACAGCTGGACGCGCAGACCGGCCTGGCGGTGATGGAACTGCTGCGGGCGGTGGTCGCCAGTGAGGGCGTCACGGCCCTGGTCGCCACGCACGACCCCCAACTCCTGGGCCTGGCCGACCGCGTACTGGAACTGGGCGACGGCGAGGTCGTCGAGCACTGACGGTGGAGGGGCTACGGCTCCTTGTACGTCTCCCCGTACACCTTCCACTCCAGCGGCGTGCGCAGGTCCAGGTTCCCGTCGTACAGGAACATCCGCTGGGCCGTGTCGATGCGGGTCGTGTCGCGGTGGGTGCTCTCGGCCTTCATCGCCGCGCGACGGACGTCGAGGAAGATGTCGAGGTAGGCCTTCTCGGAGCCGCCCTCGGCGGGGGTGTCGGCCTGGGCCATGGCACGGGTGCGCAGGTCGTGGAAGCCGCCCGCGCCGGTGCCGGGCCCGTGCATGACCATGGCGTCGTAGTAGATGAACCGGCCCAGCGTGCCGAGGCCGTCGAGTTTGGCGCGGCGCACCGCGGGGTCGAAGTAGACGCGGTCCCGCTCGGCGTCCTGCGCCCTGCGGAAGGCGGCCACCGAGGCCTCCTTGCGCCAGGCCGCCGCAAAGCCCGGGTCGAGACCCTTGTGCGAGTCCGTCCCGTCGACCTCGCGCAGGGCGGGGAGGTAGCGGGCGAGGCCGTTGCCCGGATGGTCCTTCGTGTAGCCCTCGACCAGGACGAGCAGATCGTGGGTGCCGGTGCAGAAGCCGATGAGGCCCGCCGTGTAGCCCTGGCCGTCGCCGATGTCCTCGATATAGGCGTACGCGCTGCGCCAGTCGAGCGTGGAGTTCTCCGCGCTCGCCACGAGCTTCTGCGCCAGCTCCTTCTTGTCCGGGGTGGCGAGGCCCGCGCCCGCCGGTCGCTCTGCGCCCTGGCGGGCCCGCGCGTGCCCGGCCGCCCCGCTCGCGTCCGTGAGTCCCGGGGCGAGGAAGCAGACCGCCGCCGCGACCGGGGGGAGCACCGTGAGCAGGAGGAGCCGAGCACGTTTCATGGGTTCAGCCCAGGGAGCGCTCAGGCCGCTCCGCTCGTCAGCTCGGACACCTTTCCGACCGCCGTGATCACCAGCAGTGCCAACAGCGCGGCGCACGCGGCCGCTTGGACCAGAGCCCGGCGGCGGTCCCGGGGCGCGTACGCGTAGGCGAGCGTGACCACACCGCCCGCCAGCAGTCCGCCGAGGTGGCCCTGCCAGGAGGTGAGTCCCGCCGAGATGAGCAGCCACAGCAGCAGGCCCGCCATGAAGCGGTTGACGGCGCTCATGTCGGCGCCCAGCCGGCGGGCCATGACGTAGTACGCGGCCCCCAGCCCGAAGATGGCACCCGACGCACCGAGTGTGGGCGTGTACGGCGCGATCACCAGCACGAGGACCGAGCCGCCGAGCGCCGAGAGCAGATAGAGCGTGACGAAGCGGATCCGGCCGAGCTGGGCCTCCACCACCCGGCCCAGGTTCCACAGCGAGACCATGTTCATCACGATGTGCAGAATCCCGAACGTGCCCTCGGTGGGCGGCAGATGGAGGAACGCGCCGGTCAGCATCCGGTACCACTCCCCGTCGACCACGCCCTCCGGGTGGAAGTCGTAGGGGTACTGGGCCTGCCAGACGTAGTGCCCGCCGTCGGGCCCCGCCAGCCCCGCGCCCAGCATCTCGAACCGGTTCACGATCGCCGGGCGCACCACCTCGCCCACATAGGCCAGCACGTTGAGCGCGATCAGGACGTACGTCACCACGGGCACGGTCGAGATACGGCCGCCGAACGCCGTGCGGGCCTGCCGGATCGTCCTGGCGCCCTCCTTCACGCACTCCACGCACTGGTGACCGACGGCCGCCTCGCGCATGCAGTCCGGGCAGATGTAGCGGTCGCACCGTGTGCAGCGCACATGGGACTCCACCTTGGGATGGCGATAGCAGGTGGTGACGGCGGATTCGGTGGACTTGGCGGATTCAGTGGATTCAGTGGATTCGGATTCCACGACCGGCTCCTCGCGGGTACGGAGATCAGGGGGACGATGAGCCGGTGGGGTCGGCGGCGAACAAAATAGCGAACGCCCATGTGGGAGGGGGACGGCAGGGGCTGGCGGTGCCGTAATCTCGGCGTTTCCGCAACCCTCGCGCGATGGGAGCCCCGCATGGCCGGAATCAGCCTCACCAAGGTGGAGGAGACCGCACCCGCGCTGGTCAGCCTGTACAAGAGCGCCGGTGTCTCCCTCACCAAGCACGGGCTGAGCGGACAGCGGGCCGCGGTGTACCTGGTCGTCGACTACTCCGGGTCGATGAAGCCGTACTACAAGGACGGCAGTGTGCAGGCGCTGGCGGACCGGGTGCTCGGTCTGTCGGCGCACCTCGACGACGACGGCACCGTCCCTGTCGTCTTCTTCTCCACGGACATCGACGCGGTCACGGACATCGCGCTCGCCAACCACCAGGGCCGGGTGGAGGAGATCGTGGCCGGGCTCGGCCATATGGGGAAGACCAGTTACCACCTGGCCATGGACGCGGTCATCGACCACTACCTCGACAGCGGCTCCAAGGACCCCGCCCTGGTCGTCTTCCAGACCGACGGCGGCCCCATCAACAAGCTCGCCGCCGAACGGTACTTGTGCAAGGCGGCGAAGCTTCCGCTGTTCTGGCAGTTCATAGGGTTCGGTGACCCGGACAGCAAGCAGTTCGAGTTCCTGCGCAAACTCGACGAGCTGCCGGTGCCGCAGAAGCGGGTCGTCGACAACGCCGGTTTCTTCCACGCGGGTTCGCAGCCTCGGAAGGTCTCCGACGCCGAGCTGTACGACCGGATCGTGGGCGACTTCCCCCAGTGGCTGACGGCCGCGCGCGAGCGGGGGATCGTCCAGTGACCGTGCGTGTCCTGCCGGCCGCCGGGCGGGTCGGTGTGCCCTGGAAGAACGGTGGCGGGGTGACGCGCGAGATCGTCGCCCGGCCCGAGGGCGCGGACATGGGGGACTTCGAGTGGCGGGTGAGCCTGGCCGACGTCGGCGGCGACGGGCCGTTCTCGGCGTTCGCCGACGTGGACCGGATCCTCACCATGGTCGAGGGGGAGGGGATGGACCTGACCGTCGGCGGCGAACACCGCCGGGTCGACACGCGGTTCGTCCCACAACGCTTCCCCGGTGACCTGCCGACCGGCTGCCGCCTGATCGGCGGCCCGGTCGTCAACCTCAACGTCATGTGGCACCGGGGCGCCGCCGCGGCCCCCACCGTCACGGTCGCCGCCCCTCGCCGATCCCTCGCCCTCCCGGCGGGCCCGGCCGTCCTTGTCGTCGCCCTCGACGGCACGGCCGAGGTGGCCGGGGTGACTCTCGGGCGCTACGACGCCGTGCTCCTGACCAACGAGAAGACAACACTCCACGCAACCGCCCACACCGCGGTGATCACCCTCACGCCGAGCGGCTGAGCCCCCGCCCCCAAACCCCCGATCGGCCTGAACGGCCTCGTCCTCAAACGCCGGACGGGCTGAAGGTGTGAACCGGCGCAGACAAGAGCGCCCCGTCAGGGGCGCGGGGAACTGCGCGATCAACCCCCACCCACCCGCAGGTTGAGAGCCACCCGGGGGGCTGGGGGCGGAGCCCCCAAGTCGGGATGATGGGGGTCCCCCCTGCTCGAGCGAAGCCGAGAGCTTGGGGGAGGGTAGGGGCGGCGGGGGCGAGGGACAGGTGGGGGGTGACGCGCCGTTGGCTTCGGGGTGGTGTCGTGCCACCCTGGTGGGCCGAGGGGGGTGGCCCATGGACGCGGGAGAGATCAACTCCGGGCGGGGGCAAGGGACTTCACGTGCGGGGCGGCGGGGCGAGACGCCGGGGGGCGAGCGGCTGGCGGACTGGGCCGACGGCCGGCTCGGCCTCTACACCCTGGCCAAGGCCAACATGCGCAAGGTCTTCCCGGACCACTGGTCCTTCATGCTCGGCGAGGTCTGCCTCTACAGCTTCCTGATCCTGATCCTGACCGGCGTCTACCTCACGCTCTTCTTCGAGCCGAGCGCCTCCGAGGTCGTCTACCACGGCCCGTACGAGCCGCTCAACGGCATCCTCATGACCCGCGCCTACGAGTCCACCCTCCACATCAGCTTCGAGGTCCGCGGCGGACTCCTGGTCCGGCAGATCCACCACTGGGCGGCGATCGTCTTCCTCGCCGGCATGCTCGTGCACATGATGCGCGTCTTCTTCACCGGCGCGTTCCGCAAGCCCCGCGAGGTCAACTGGCTGTTCGGCTGGACCCTGTTGATGCTCGGCCTGATCACCGGCCTGACCGGCTACTCGCTCCCCGACGACCTGCTCTCCGGCACCGGCGTCCGCTTCGCCCAGGGCGCGATCCTGTCGGTCCCGATCGTGGGAACGTACCTCTCCTTCTTCCTCTTCGGAGGCGAGTTCCCGGGCCACGACATCATTCCGCGCTTCTTCCCGATCCACGTCCTCCTGCTGCCGGGCATCATGCTGGGCCTGGTGGTCGCCCATCTGATCCTGGTCTTCTACCACAAGCACACGCAGTACCCGGGGCCCGGACGCGACCAGAAGTCGGTCGTCGGGATGCCGTTCATGCCGGTCTACATGGCCAAGGCGGGCGGGTTCTTCTTCCTCGTGTTCGGGGTGCTGTCGCTGATGGGGGCGATCGCGACCATCAACCCCGTCTGGGCCTTCGGCCCCTACCGGCCGGACCTGGTGACGACCGGCGCACAGCCCGACTGGTACCTCGGCTTCTCCGAGGGGCTCATCCGGGTGATGCCGGGATGGGAGATCAACGCCTGGGGCCACACCCTCCAACTGGGCGTGTTCATCCCCTTCTCCCTCTTCCCGCTGATCATGACCGCCATCGCCGTCTACCCGTTCATCGAGGCGTGGATCACCGGGGACAGACGGGAACACCACATCCTGGACCGGCCGCGCAACGTCCCCACCCGCACCGGGCTCGGCGTCGCCTGGCTGACGCTGTACGGAGTGCTGCTGGTCGGCGGCGGCAACGACCTGTGGGCCACCCACTTCCACCTCTCCATCAACGCCATCACCTGGTTCGTACGGGTCTCCTTCTTCGTCGCCCCGGCCCTCGCCTTCGTCGTCACGCGCCGGATCTGCATGGGCCTGCAGCGACGGGACCGCGACAAGGTGCTGCACGGAAGGGAGTCCGGGATCATCCGGATGCTTCCGCACGGCGAGTACGTCGAGGTGCACGAGCCGCTCTCACCGGCGCAGCGGTTCACGCTCACCCAGCACGAGCAGCCCCCGCCGTACGAGGTGGGACCACTCGTGGACGCGAACGGCGTCGCCCGACGGGTCGGCCCCGGCCGCAGGCTGCGCGCCCGGCTCGCCCGCGCCATGTACGGGCCCGACACCCAGATCCCGAAGCCGACGCCGGAGGAGTACCGGGAACTCACCAGCGGCGATCACCACCACTGAGCACCTCGGCCCGGCACTCGGCCGGGGTGCCCCAAGCGGTACGCAGGGCACGGGCCTTGGCCAGCCACAGGGACAGGTCGTACTCCGCGGTGTAGCCGATCGCGCCGTGCAGCTGGAGCGCCGTGCGCGCGGTGGCGTACGCGGCCTCGCAGGCCGTGACCTTGGCCGCGGCCACGTCGGCGGGCGCCATTGTCAGAGCCGCGCCGAACAGCAGCGGCCGCGCGAACTCCAGGGCGATCTTCGCGTCGGCGAGGCGATGCTTGACCGCCTGGAACGAGCCGACGGGGACGCCGAACTGGGTGCGCTGCTTGACGTAGGCGACGGTCCGGTCGAGGAGTGCGAGGCCGACGCCGAGGGCCTGGGCGGCGGTGGCGAGCCGGGCCCAGCCGAGGGCATGGGCGACGGGAGGGGCGGTGGAGAGCAGTTCACCGCCTGGTGACAGGTGCGTGAGGCGGCGGGCGGGGTCCAGGGAGGTGCGTACCGGGCCGTGGCCGGGCGTCAGACGCAGTCCGTCGGCGGCCAGGGCGAGGCGGGTGGTCGCCGCGTCGCCGTCCAGCGCGTACGCCCCGTCGAGGGCCAGCGTCGCCGACGCCTCGCCCGAGGCCAGCGACGGGAGCAGCCTCCCCGAGGGAAGGGGGTCCGCCAGCTCGGCCAGCAGGGCGGCCGCCGCGACCGTCTCCACCAGCGGCCCAGGCACCGCGTGCCGGCCCAACTCGATGAAGCCCACGGCAAGTTCCACCGGACGTGGACCCAGCCCCTCGTACGCCTCCGGCACCGCGAGCGCGAACACGCCCGCCTTGGCGATACGGGACCACAGCGCGCGGCCGCCGCCGTGGTCGCCGCGGCTCCAGTCCCGTACGACCGACGGGGTGTCCGCGGCCGTCAGCATCGCGTCCAGCGAGTCGGCGAACGCGCGCTGCTCGGCGTCGAGGAGGAAGCGCATCAGCGGCGGCCCTTCGGGAGGCCGAGCAGGCGCTCGGCGATGATGTCACGCTGGATCTCGTTGGTGCCGGCGTAGATCGGACCGGCGAGCGAGAAGACGTACCCCTCGGACCAGTCCGTGTCCGCCGGCTCGCCGTCCGGGCCGAGGAGATCGAGGGCCGTCTCGTGCAGCGCGATGTCGTACTCGGACCAGAAGACCTTGTTCAGGCTGGACTCCGGGCCCATGGTCCCGCCGTCGAGGAAGCGGGAGGCATGGGCGTAGGTGAAGAGCTGGTAGGCGCGGGCGCCGATCACCGCGTCGGCCACCCGGTCGCGCAGCGCCGTGTCCGAGGGGTCGGCGCGACCGCGCCACAGGGCCACCAGACGGTCCGCGGCGGCGAGGAAACGGCCCGGTGAACGCAGCGTCAGCCCTCGCTCGTTGCCCGCCGTCGACATGGCGACCCGCCAGCCCCCGCCCGGCTCGCCGATCACGTCCCTGTCCGGGACGAAGACCTCGTCGAGGAAGACCTCGGCGAAGGCCGGTCTGCCGTCGAGGCGGCCGATGGGGCGCACGGTGACCCCGGGCGCGCGCAGGTCGAACATCAGATAGGTCAGGCCCTGATGAGGCCTCGGCGTGTCCGGCTCACTGCGGAAGAGACCGAACGCGCGGTCGGCGAAGGCGGCCCGCGACGACCAGGTCTTCTGCCCGCTCAGCAGCCAGCCCCCGTCCGTACGCACCGCACGCGAGGTGAGCGAGGCCAGGTCGGAGCCCGCCTCCGGCTCGGACCACGCCTGCGCCCAGACGACCTCCCCGGTGGCCATGGAGGGCAGGATCCGGGCGCGCTGTTCCTCCGTGCCGTGGTCGAAGAGGGTGGGCGCCAGGAGGTTGATGCCGTTCTGGCCGACCCGGCCCGGCGCGCCCGCCGCGTAGTACTCCTCCTCGAACACCAGCCAGCGCACGATGTCCGCGCCCCGGCCGCCGTACACCTCCGGCCAGGACACCACCGACCAGCGGTCCGCGGCGAGTTCGGCCTCCCACACGCGGTGCGCCGCGAAGCCCTCCTCGGTCTCCAGGGAGGGGAGGGACATCCGTGGCACATGGGCGGCGAGCCAGGTCCGGGCCTCGGCGCGGAAGGCCTCGTCGGCGGGGGAGAGGGTCAGATCCATCGGCAGCACCTTCCCTAACAAGTGTTTGGTAGGTTAGCGTGGAGGTATGAGCGACGTCGAGAGTCCGGCGTACGTCACCGGGCACGGGCTGCTGACCGGGCGCACCGCCGTCATCACCGCCGCCGCGGGCGCGGGCATCGGCGGGGCGACGGCGCGCAGGTTCCTGGAGGAGGGGGCGCGGGTGGTCATCAGTGACGCCCACGTCCGCCGCCTCAAGGAGAGCGAAGAGGCCCTCGCCGCGGAGTTCGGCGCGGCGAACGTCGCCTCGCTGCCGTGCGACGTGACGGACGAGCAGCAGGTGGAAGCCCTGTTCGCGCTGGCGGGAGACCTCCACGACGGCCTGGACATCGTCGTCAACAACGCGGGCCTCGGCGGCACTTGTGCCCTCGTCGACATGACCGACGAGCAGTGGTCGAGGGTGCTGGACGTGACACTGAACGGCACGTTCCGGTGCACCCGGGCCGCCCTGCGCCGTTTCAGGGACCAGGGCGGCGGCGGAGTCGTCGTCAACAACGCCTCCGTCATCGGCTGGCGCGCCCAGACCGGTCAGGCGCACTACGCCGCAGCCAAGGCGGGGGTCATGGCCCTCACCCGGTGCGCGGCCGTCGAGGCCGCCGAGTACGGGGTGCGCGTCAACGCGGTCTCACCGAGTCTCGCCATGCACCCGCACCTGGTGAAGGTGACCACACCCGAGCTGCTGGAGGAACTGACGGGCCGCGAGGCCTTCGGCCGCTACGCGCAGCCCTGGGAGGTGGCCAACGTGATCGTGTTCCTGGCGTCCGGCTACTCCTCGTACATGACCGGCGAAGTCGTCTCCGTCAGCAGCCAACATGCGTAGGGCGCCGTCGGCCGGCATCCCTGGGACCACAATGGAACCGTGCCTACCAAGAAGAAGCCCCAGGTGACCGCCACCCCCGAGCGGCGCCGCGAACTCCTCGACACCGCCGCGGAGGTCTTCGCCGAGCAGGGCTACAACGCCACCACCGTACGCAAGATCGCGGACGAGGCCGGGATGCTCGCGGGCAGCCTCTACTACCACTTCGACTCCAAGGAATCGATGCTGGAGGAGATCCTGCGGACCTTCCTCGACGAGCTCTGGGAGGGCTACGACGCCGTCCTGGACGCCGAACTCGACCCGCGCCGGACGCTGGAGGCCCTGGTCACCGAGTCCTTCCGGGAGATCGACCGGCACCGTGCCGCCGTCGCCATCTACCAGAAGGAGTCCCGGCACCTCGCCGCCCAGCAGCGCTTCGCCTTCCTCGCCGACTCGCAGCGCAACTTCGAGAAGGCGTGGCTGAGCACGCTGGAGCGCGGCGTGGCCGCCGAGGTCTTCCGGGCCGACCTCGACATCCGGCTCACCTACCGCTTCGTGCGCGACACGGTGTGGGTCGCCGCGTCCTGGTACCGGCCCGGCGGACAGCACAGCCCCGAGGAGATCGCCCGGCAGTACCTGTCGATGGTGCTGGACGGGATCTCCGTACGCGAATAGCCCATGTCTGCGATAGCCCATGTCTGTGAGGGAGTTGTCATGGCCGAGGCCTACATCGTCGAAGCGGTCCGTACGCCCGTCGGGCGGCGCGGGGGAGGCCTGAGCGGTGTCCACCCGGCCGACCTCGGCGCGCATGTCCTCAGGGCGCTGGTCGAGCGCTCCGGAGTCGATCCGGCCGCCGTCGAGGACGTCGTCTTCGGCTGCCTGGACACCGTGGGACCGCAGGCCGGGGACATCGCCCGCACCTGCTGGCTGGCGGCCGGGCTCCCAGAGGAGGTGCCGGGCGTCACCGTCGACCGGCAGTGCGGCTCCTCCCAGCAGGCCGTGCACTTCGCCGCCCAGGGCGTCCTGTCCGGCACCCAGGACCTGGTGGTCGCGGGCGGCGTGCAGAACATGAGCCAGATCCCCATCGCCTTCGCCTCCCGCCAGGCCGCCGAACCCCTCGGCCTCACCGAAGGCCCCTTCGCCGGCAGCGAGGGCTGGCGGGCGCGCTACGGCGACCGGCCCGTCAACCAGTTCGCCGGCGCCGAGATGATCGCCGCCAAGTGGGGCATCAGCCGCCGCGACCAGGAGGAGTTCGCCCTCCGCTCGCACCGGCGGGCGATCCGCGCCATCGACGAGGGCCGCTTCGCCCGCGAGACCGTGGCCCACGGCGAGGTCACCGTCGACGAGGGCCCGCGCCGGGACACCTCACTGGAGAAGATGGCGGGCCTGAAGCCGGTCGTCGAGGGCGGCACCATCACCGCCGCCTGCTCCTCCCAGGTCTCCGACGGCGCCGCCGCGATGCTGCTCGCCTCCGAGCGGGCGGTACGGGAGCACGGGCTGACCCCGCGCGCCCGCGTCCACCACCTCTCCGTACGCGGCGAGGACCCCATCCGCATGCTGTCCGCGCCCATCCCGGCCACCGCGTACGCCCTGAAGAAGACCGGCATGTCCCTCGACGCCATCGATCTCGTCGAGATCAACGAGGCCTTCGCCCCGGTCGTCCTCGCCTGGCTCAAGGAGACCGGCGCCGACCCGGAGAAGGTCAACGTCAACGGCGGCGCCATCGCTCTGGGGCATCCGCTGGGGGCGACGGGCGTGAAACTGATGACGACGCTCCTGCACGAACTGGAGCGCACCGGCGGCCGGTTCGGCCTCCAGACGATGTGCGAGGGCGGCGGCCAGGCGAACGTGACGATCATCGAACGGCTCTGAGGCCCAGCGCGCCGAGAGTCTCGTCCGCCTGCGCCATCACCCGGTCGACCAGCTCCTTGCACGACGGCAGATCCTCGATCACCCCCGCGGCCTGTCCCGACGCCATCACCCCCAGGTCCGTACGCCCGTCCACCATCGACGCCTTCAGGAGCATCGGCGTGTTCGCGGCGAGCAGCACCTGGCTCCAGGTCAGCTCCTTGCCGTGCCTCATGGCGAGACCGTCGCGGACCATCCGCGACCAGGAGAGCCCGGACATCCTCCGGAACCCGGCGGCCCGGCGGACGGCCCCTGCGAGGCCCCTCGCACGGCCGGACCTCTCCAAGGAGTCGACGAAGTCCGTGCGCAGCATGCGATGGGGGAGGCCGTCCACGGCCGTGGTGACCGTGACGTCCCTGACCGTGGCCGCCAGGTACTTCGCCTTCACCGCGGCCGGGACCGTCGAGTCCGAGGTGAGCAGGAAACGGGTGCCCATGGCGATGCCCGCCGCGCCGTACGCCAGCGCCGCGACCAGCCCCCGCCCGTCGTGGAAACCGCCCGCCGCGACCACCGGGATGTCCACCGCGTCCACCACCTGCGGCAGCAGCACCGTCGTCGCGACCTCGCCGGTGTGGCCGCCGCCCTCGCCGCCCTGCACGATCACCGCGTCCGCGCCCCAGGCGGCCACCTTCTCGGCGTGCCGGCGTGCCCCGACGGAGGGGACGACGACCACGCCCGCCTCCTTGAGCTCGGCGATCAGCTCGCGGGAGGGCGCGAGGGCGAAGGACGCGACCCGCACCCCCTCCTCGACGATGATCCGCACCCGCTCGCCCGCGTCCCCGGCGTCGGCTCGCAGATTCACGCCGAACGGCGCGTCCGTACGGGACTTGACCTCGCGTATGGCTTCTCTCAGATGGTCGAGGGTCATCGTCGCGGAGGCCAGGATGCCCAGCGCCCCCGCGTTCGCCGTGGCGGAGACCAGGCGGGGTCCGGCCACCCACCCCATACCGGTCTGCACGATGGGGTGAGTGACACCGACGAGGCGGGTGAGCGCGGTCTCCATCAGCTCCTGACCTCTCGGTCCCGGGCGCCGCCCGGATCGATGACTTCGCGGATCAGTCTCAGCTCCTGGGGCATCGGTTCACGGGTGCGGGGCACCTTGTCGGGGACCGACAGCCGAAAGCCCGTCGCCTCCCGCACCTGCTCCACCGTGACGCCCGGGTGCAGGGAGGCGAGGCGCATCGAGTGGTCGGGGGTGGCGAAGTCGAAGACGCCGAGGTCGCTCACCACGCACGGCACGCGGTGGAAGCGGGTGGCGCTCGGGCCCGCGGCGGCGGCACGGTCGTACCCCACCCCGCACACCATGTCGACCCGCTCGACGAAGACGCGCGGCGAGTGCCTGGGGACCCAGTAACTGGTCGGGTTGTTCAGGGTGTTGACCGGGGCGCCGCGCACGCCGAGCAGCTGGCGCGTGGGCCTGGACCAGTCACCGATGCAGGAGATGTTCTGGTTGCCGAAGCGGTCGAGCTGGCTCGCGCCCATCATCACGTGCCGACGTCCGCCGGTGACCATGGTCAGGTGCTGCCGGTACGGCAGCCAGCCTTCCGGGGTGCCGTCGAGACCGACGAGCATCGCCTCGCCGTCGGTCAGCAGCAGATCGGGGGAGAAGGTGCGCTTGGCGAGACGGGCGCCGATGGAGGGGATGGGGCCCATGGGGCTGGCGAGCACCTCGCCGTTGTCCCGCCAGGCCTCGGCGCAGGCGATCACGCAGTACTCGGCGCGGGTGACCCCGGGCGCGGGGGCGCCGGGGGCGGGTACGGATGCGGGGCTCATCGCTGCTCCTCGTGCCAGGCCCGTACGGCGGACTGGTAGGCCTGCTCGTCGCCGGCGAGGAAGCGCGCGGCGAACTCGGCGTACGGCGTGGTGGCGTACAGCTTCTGGAAGGGCTCGTCGCGTCCGTGGTCGGGGGCGCAGGACGTGAAGTGCGCGCCGTTCGGAGTCTCGACGACGCCCGTCACGCTCGACCGCTTGAGCAGCAGGGTCTGCGGGGCGGCCTCCTTGGTGAGCTCCGCCGTGTCGACCACACGCTCGCACGAGACGTACGCGGCGTCGGCCGCCTCGCAGAACAGGTCGTCGAAGTACGGGTCCGGGCCCAGATACTGGCCGTTGCCCAGGCGGTCGGCGCGGTTCATGTGGACCAGGGCCGCGTCCAGGCGCAGGGCGGGCATGGCGACGAGCTCCTCCCGTACCCCCGAGGAGGCATCGGCGTACGGCGAAGTGACCGTGCGCAGGCCGGGGTTGACCCGCATCACGTCCGAGCCGAGCCCGGCCCGGACAGGGAGGAAGGGCAGACGGTTCGCGGCGGCGTGCAGCCCCCACATGAACATCGCCTCGTCGACCTCCATCAGCTCGAACGCCCCGCGCTCGCGCGCCGCCCGGTAGTGCGGTTCGAGCGGGATCGAGTCGAGGGTGGTGAAGGCGGTGACGAGCCTTCGGATCCGGCCCGCGGCGGCGAGCAGGCCGACGTCCGGGCCGCCGTACGACACCACGGTGAGATCGGTGATCTTGGTGCGGAGCAGTGCTCTCACCAGGGCCATGGGCTTGCGGCGCGAGCCCCAGCCGCCGATGCCGAGGGTCATCCCGCTGTGGAGCCGGGAGACCACCTCGTCGGTGGTCATCGTCTTGTCGCTCACCTGTCGCCCCCCTCCTTTCCGAAGGTGTCGCGGACACGGTCGGCGACCCCGCTGAGGTTCGCCTCGAAGGTGAAGCCCTGCTCGAATCGGTAGCTGCGGCGGACGTCCACGGGGTCGATGCCGTTCAGCGCGGCCTTCGCGAGCCGGATCAGCTCGCCGTCCTTGGCGGCGATCTCACGCGCCAGCTCCAACGCGGCGCCCAGGAGTTCCCCGCGCGGCACGACCCGCCACACCGAGCCGTGCGCGTGCAGCTCGGCGGCGGTCGCCGTGCGCGAGGTGTAGTACAGCGCGCGCACCAGGTGGCCCGGGACCAGGCGGGCCAGATGCGTGGCCGCGCCGAGGGCGCCGCGGTCCAGTTCGGGCAGGCCGAAGGTGGCATCCTCGCTCGCCACGATCGCGTCCGCGTTCCCCACCAGCCCGATCCCGCCGCCCAGACAGAAGCCGTGCACCGCCGCGACGACGGGGACCTCGCACTCGTAGACCGCGGCGAAGGCCTCGAAACAGCCGCGGTTCGCCCCTATGAGCGCGCGATGGCCTCCGCTGTCCCGGGTCTCGCGCTGCATCTCCTTGATGTCCACGCCCGCGTTGAAACCGCGCCCCTCGGCCGTCAGCACGACGCACCGGACGCCGGGATCGCGGCCCGCCGCGCGCAGGGCGTCGGCCAGGTCGAACCAGCCGCGCACCGGCAGCGCGTTCACCGGCGGGAAGTCGACCGTGACGACGGAAATCCCCTTTTCCGGGGACGAGGTGGAGACACCCATGGACGCATCAGCTACCTTTCCACCTCAGGACTATTCCACCAAACGTTTGTTAGGCGCACTCTCGAAGCTAGCAGTGAATGCATCCGGGCGGGAGGCCCTGTGGACAACCTGGATCTCGGGGGCAGGACCGTCGTCGTCACGGGCGGCACCCGTGGGGTGGGGGCCGGGATCGCGCGGGCGTTCGTCGAGGCGGGCGCGGACGTGGTGATCTGTGCCCGCAGACCCCCCGACGTACCGCTGGAGGGCACGGAGTTCGTATCCGTGGACCTCCGCGACCCGGCCGCCGTGCACGCCTTCTTCGCCGCGCTGCCCCGGCTGGACGTGCTGGTGAACAACGCGGGCGGCGCGCCCTACCGTCCACTGACGGAGGCGGACGCCGAGCGCCATGCGCGCGTGATCGAGCTGAACCTCGTCGTGCCGCTGACCGCCTCGCTCGCCGCGTACGAGCACCTCAGGCGGGCGCGGGGATCGATCGTGATGATCGGCAGCGTGAGCGGGGCGCGGCCGTCGCCCGGGTCGGCGGCGTACGGGGCGGCCAAGGCGGGCCTTGCGAACCTGGCCCGTTCGATGGCCGTCGAGTGGGCTCCCGACGTCCGGGTCAACACCCTCGTCGTCGGCATGGTCCGCACCGAACTCTCCCATCTGCACTACGGCGGCGAGGACGGCATCGCCGCCGTCTCCCGCACCGTCCCGCTGGGCCGTCTCGCCGACCCGTCCGACATCGGCGGGGCCGCGGTCTTCCTCGCCTCGGACGCGGCGAGGTACATCAGCGGGGCCTCGCTGCTCGTCCACGGCGGCGGCGAGCGGCCCGCCTTCCTGGACGCGGCGACCGCCAACAAGGCCGGCACGTCCGGCAAGGCCGGCACGTCCGACAAGGAGGACTGAGATGAGTGGACCGCTGCTGTGCGAGGGGCGGGTCGTGATCGTCACGGGCGCCGGGCGCGGACTCGGCCGCGCGCACGCGCTCGCGTACGCCGCCGAGGGGGCGCGGGTCGTCGTGAACGACCTCGGGGTGGGCCTCGACGGCACGCCCGGCCCGGACAGCCCGGCCGCGCGGGTCGCGGAGGAGATCCGGGCGGCGGGCGGGCAGGCGGTGGCCCACGGCGGCGACATCGCCACCACCGACGGCGCCGCCTCCCTCGTACGCACCGCGCTGGAGACGTACGGGAGCCTGGACACCCTGGTCAACAACGCGGGGTTCCTGCGCGACCGGATGCTCGTCAACCTCGACGAGGACGACTGGGACGCCGTGCTGCGCGTCCACCTCAAGGGCCACTTCCTGCCGCTGAAGCATGCGGCGGCGCACTGGCGGTCGCAGGCGAAGGAAGGCCGCACACCCCGGGCCAGGGTCGTCAACACCAGCAGCGGGGCGGGCCTGTTGGGTTCGGTCGGACAGGGCAACTACAGCGCCGCCAAGGCCGGGATCATCGGGCTGACCCTGGTCGCCGCGGCCGAACTGGGCCGCTACGGCGTCCAGGTCAACGCGATCGCCCCCGCGGCCCGCACCCGGATGACCGAACGCGCCTTCGCGGACACCATGGCGGCTCCCGGCGCCGACTCCTTCGACGCGATGGCCCCCGAGAACGTCTCCCCCCTCGTCGTCTGGCTCGGCGCGAGCGCGAGCACCGGAGTCACGGGCCGCGTCTTCGAGACCGAGGGTGGCCGCATCACCGTCATGGAGGGCTGGCGCCCGGGCCCCACCGCGGACAAGGGCGCCCGCCGGACCCCGTCCGAGGCCGGCGACACGGCCCTGAAGCTGTTGGCGGAGGCGGAGGTTCCGGGGGCGGTGTACGGGGCGGGGTAGGAGGGCGGAGCAGGGGGCGCGTCTCGCCCTGACGGCGCCTCGTTCAAGGGTTCAAGGGTCGGACGGGCTAAGGGCCGGCGGAGTCCAGCCGCGCCAGCGCGCTCGTGGCCCGGTCGCGGATCAAGGGGTCGGTCGCGCGGGTGAGGGTGTGCAGGATCGGCAGGCCGTGGGGGTTGCCGAGGCGGCCCAGTACGTCCGCGCCGAAGGCCTGGCGGAGGGGGTCGGGGACGGCGCACCACTGGACCGCCGCCCGGAACGTCTCCTCGTCGCCGCGCAGGCCCAGTGCCGTCGCCGCCTCGGTCCAGTCGTCGTTGCCTGGGTCGGCGGGGCGCAGGGCGCGGGCGGCCAGTTCGGGGGCGGGCGCGGCGATGCCGAGGGCGGATTCGAGGAGGGTCGCTATCGCGGCGTGGCCCGTCTGCTGGTCGTCGCTCGCGACGGGATCCCCGGCCGGGCCGAGGAGTTGGACCTCGACGGTGATGCCGCCGTCCTCCGGGTAGCGGTGGGTGACGGAGGGATGGCCCGGGCCCCAGGTCTCTTCCAGGCCCGCGCGCACTTCGCTCTCCACGTCGACGGTGAGCCGGCGGTGGGCCTCGGCGAGCGCCGCCGACCGCGCCCGCGCTCCGCGCCGCAGGAGGGCGCGTACACAGCCGGGCGAGCCACGGCGGGCGGCCGCGACGAGCGGGGGCTCACCGGTCGGGCCCGGGCGGTCGGGGTCCGCGCCCGCCGCGAGGAGCTCCGTCACCACCGCGACCCGTCCCAGCCGCACCGCCCACGTCAGCGCCGTGAACCCGAACTCCTCCACCGTGTCCGGCGCGGCCCCGGCCGCCAGCAGGGCACGTACGACCTCCGTGTGCCCACCGCACGCCGCCCCGCACAGCGGCGCGTCCGTGCCCTGGCTGAGCCGGTCGGGCGCGGCCCCGGTCGCCAGCAGCAGTCGTACGACGCCGGGCCGGTCGCTCACCGCCGCCAGATACAGCGCCGTCTGGCCGTCGTCGTCCACCGCGTCCGGGCTCACACCGGAGCGCAGCAGCCGTACCACCGCGTCCTCGTCACCCTCGTGCACGGCCGTGAAGAGGTGTGCCGCGGGGTCGTTCGTGCTCATCCTTCGACCCTCGCTCGCGAAGGACAGGAGAGGCAAAGTCTTTTGGGGTGTTGTGTCTCACCTCATGTGTCGCACTCCAGCACCGTCCTGCACAGTGTGCAGCGCGCCCGTACCCGGCCCCGGACCGGTACCCGGATCCGCTGGTGGCAGGTCGGGCAGGGGAAGGAGACGCGCAGGGGGCCGCGGCTGTCGGGGCTGAACGCGTAGGGGACGCCGGGGTGCGAGCCCGGGGTGTGCTGGTCCTGGGCGTGCCGCCGGTCCTTCGCGTAGCGGCGGCGGCCCGCCCAGCCGGCCGCGGTCAGCGGGGGCTGCTGCTCGTCACGGCGGGCCTGCGCCATGCCCTGCGTGTACGCCGTGTACGCCTGCGGGCTGGTGAACCAGATCGAGGGGTCCTCGCCGAAGACCAGGGCGCGTTTGGCGAGGACGTAGCCGAACTCCTCCGGGGTGAGGTAGCCGAGCTTCTGTGAGGAGTCGGCGTCCTCCCGGTAGGCGTCGAGAAGCAGCCAGCCCGCGCCGAGGTAGGTCGCCGCGGTGTCCGTGAGGATCTCGTTGTCGCGCGTGCCGGGGAAGTAGAGGTCGAGGCGGTGCAGATAGACGTGCATCACCTCGTGGGCGAGGGCGGCGCCGATGTCCCGGCGGTGGGAGCGGAAGCGGTCGTTCAGTTCGACGAAGTACTCGGGGCCCGCCGTGAGTTCGACGTTGGCCGCCTGGGTCATCTCGCGGAAGCCGATGATCAGCCGGGCGTCCGGGAGGTGGTAGTGGTGCACCATCTCGCGGGCCACGCGCTGCGCGCCCAGATGCAGGTCGTCGATGTCGCCGAAGGCCACGTCGGCGGGGGCCACGCTGGTCGCGAAGGTGTGGATGGTGTCGTACGAGAGCCGCTTGTAGAGCGCGGTGATCGATGCCCGCACCGTGTCCAGATGCGGGAAGCCGTGCTCGACGGGTCCGCCGTTCGCCACGTCCGTACCCCCTGAAGACGCCGGGCCTCCTGCACTCCACTCTAAGCGCGGTTCCGGTGGGTGGCGGGGTGCGGCTGGCCGAAATGGGGTTCTTGTCGGAGCGCTCCCGTGTCTAAATAATTCGTAAAGGCTTGGCGGGTGCATGTCACTCGGTGCGTGCGACGGCTGTCGTGTCGTGCGGCCTCGGTGTGACCCCGTCGGGCTTCCAACCCCCCACGAGAGGAAGCACGTTGAAGTCTCCGAAGAAGTTCACGGGCATCAAGAGAGCCCTCGCCCTCGGTGCCGTCACCCTCGCCACCGTCTCGCTCCAGCCCGTCTCCGCGCAGGCCGCGCCCACGCCCGTCGTCGGCGGCACCCGCGCGGCGCAGGGAGAGTTCCCGTTCATGGTCCGGCTCTCCATGGGCTGCGGCGGTGCGCTCTACTCCCAGCAGATCGTCCTCACCGCCGCGCACTGTGTGAACGGCTCCGGCAACAACACCTCCATCACCGCCACCGCCGGCGTCGTCGACCTGCAGAGCGGCAGCGCGATCAAGGTCAAGTCGACCAAGGTGCTCCAGGCTCCCGGCTACAACGGCAAGGGCAAGGACTGGGCGCTGATCAAGCTCGCCTCGCCCGTCAACCAGCCCACACTGAAGATCGCCACCACCACCGCGTACAACAACGGCAACTTCACCATCGCCGGGTGGGGCGCCGCGCGCGAAGGCGGCGCCCAGCAGCGCTACCTCCTCAAGGCCACCGTCCCCTTCGTCAGCGACGCCACCTGTCAGCAGGCGTACGGCAGCGATCTCGTGCCCGGTGACGAGATCTGCGCCGGGTTCGTGCAGCAGGGTGGGGTCGACACGTGCCAGGGCGACTCCGGCGGGCCGATGTTCCGCAAGGACGACTCGGGGGCGTTCATCCAGGTCGGGATCGTCAGTTGGGGGCAGGGCTGTGCGGAGCCGGGGTATCCCGGGGTGTACTCCGAGGTCTCGACCTTCGCCGCCGACATAGCCAGAGCGGCGTCCACCCTGTAGAGGCCGTGTCCCGATTCCCCGTCCGGCAGTAGTCGTTCGGGTGCGGGTGGGCGGTGGCTGGTCGCGCAGTTCCCCGCGCCCCTGAGAGCCTCGGTCGTCCGGGGTTCGAGGGGCGCGGGTCCTGCCTCACCCACCCGCGTCTTCAGCCCGTCCGGTGTGTGAGGACCGGCGCCGCCGGCGACGCCTCCTGGAGCTCCAGGACCCACACCTCGTTGGCACCCTCACGCAGCACCGGCCCGGGAACGTACAACGACCGCTGCGGCCCCACCGACCAGTACCGCCCGAGACCGAACCCGTTGACCCACACGAACCCCCGCGTCCAGCCCGGAAGTTCGAGGAAGGCGTCCCCGGCGCCACGCACCTCCACGGTGCCCCGGTACAGCCCGCGACCGCCCTCCGCAGGCAACCCCCCGAACGGCACCCGCCCCACACCCCCACCGTCGAACGCGTCAAGACGCAGCCCCCGCGCCCGCACCCCGTGCAGATACTGCCGCTCGTGCAAAATCCCCCCGGTGATGCCCTTCGGCTCACCCGAACGCGGACCGTAGTTGACCCTCCCCAGGGACTCCACCCACGCCTCCACGCGCGCGTGCCCCGCGACAGGCTCCTTGAGCCTCGGGTCCTCCTCAGTGAGCACCCCGGCCGCCGCGCCGTCCACGTACACCACCGCCAGGTCCCGCAGCCCGCGCAGCAGGAGGGGGTACGGCTGCCGCGGGCCGGGAACGGTCACCTCGTACTTCACCAGGCCCCGGTCGACGTCCAGTTCCTCGAAGGTGGGCGGGACGGGGTACTCGGCGTCCCGGCCGCCCAGTGTCTCCAGCACGGCGTCCAGGGCGGCCCACTCCCGAAGGTCCACGGTCGCGCCCGCACCGAGCGGCGCGGGCGCGGGCGGCAACTCCGGCAGCGGCCCGTCCGCGTACGCGGCCAGGACCTCCCTGAAGCGCCAGAACTTCTCGGTGGGGCGCCCCAGTTCGTCGATGGGCGCGTCGTAGTCGTAGGAGGTGACGTCCGGCTCCAAGGGCCCCTCGTGCAGCGCGCCGCCGCCCCGGTTCGCTCCCGCCCAGCCCGCGAAGTTGGTACCCCCGTGCGCCATGTACAGGTTGACCGAAGCCCCGCACTCCAGGATCTCGCGCAGCGCCTGTGCCGCGTCCCCCGCATCCCGTACGACGTGCTCACCGCCCCAGTGGTCGAACCAGCCGCACCAGAACTCCATGCACATCAGCGGCCCCTCGGGCCGGTGCCGGCGCAGCACCTCGAAGGCCGCGCGTGCGCGGGAGCCGAAGTTGACGGTCGCGAGGACACCGGGGATCGAACCGCCGCCCAGCATGTGATCCTCGGGACCGTCCGAGGTGACCAGCGGAACACTCACGCCCTTGGCCCGCAGCACGTCCGCCAGGCGCCGCAGATACACCTGGTCGGAGCCGTAACTGCCGTACTCGTTCTCGACCTGCACCATCAGCACCGGCCCGCCGCGGTCGATCTGCCGCGGCACGATCTCGTGCAGCACCTGGTGGAACCAGTGCTCCACGTGCCCCATGTACTCCTCGTCCCTGGTGCGGAGCCTCCCCGTCAGCCAGTGCGGCAGCCCCCCGTTCTCCCACTCCGCGCAGATGTACGGACCGGGGCGCACGATCGCCCACAGGCCCGCCTCCCGTACGGCGTCCAGGAACCGGCCCAGCGCCTGGACGTCCCGGTACTCGCCCGGGCGCGGCTCGTGCAGATTCCACGGGACGTACGTCTCCACACAGTTGAGCCCCATCGCCCGCAGCATCCCCAGCCGATGCCCCCACTGCTCCTCGTGCACCCGGAAGTAGTGCAAGGCGCCGGACAGCAGCCGCACCGGGCGCCCGTCCAGCAGAAAATCCGTGTCCCCCACCGTGAACTCGCTCATGCGCTCACCCTCACCTCTGGCGGCGGGCCGCGTCCATGGACAAAGATCAGCTCTGGTTGGACCAAAGAGTGACGCCGGCGGCAAAGACGCGGAGGAGGGGAGGAGCGCGGATGCACCACACCTGGATGCGCTATTTCTCCCCCGCTCCCGTCCACCACCGGCTCGGCCTCGCCTGCCTCGGCGTCGGCCTCCAGCACGGCGAACTGCCCACCGTCGGGCCCCGCACCCTCGACCACCACGTGGCCGTCGTCGTCAGCGCGGGCGGCGGCTGGTTCCGGGGCCCCGACGGACACCACCACACCGTCACCGCGCCCGCCCTGCTCTGGCTCACCCCCGGCGTACCCCACCACTACGGGCCCGACCCCAGCTGGGACGAGTGCTTCGTCGACTTCACCGGGCCCGCCACCGCCACGTACACCGAACTCGGCTACATCGAACCCGACCGCCCCGTCGTGCCGCTCTCCGACGCCACCGACGCCCGCGCCACCGTCGGCCGCATCGCCCGCGCCGCCCGCCGCGGCAACCCCCTCCTCGAAGTCGAGACCGGCGCCGCCGTCCACGAACTCCTCGTCGCACTGCGCCGCGCCCGCGCCGACCTCGCCCCCGACGGCGACCCCGTCCTGCACGCCCTCGCCCGTGACGCGTTCCAGCCACTGTCCGTCGCCGAGCACGCGGCCCGCCACGGCATGACCCCCGCCGAACTGCGCGCCGCCGTCCGCCGCGGCGCCGGCCGCAGCCCCAAGGACTACCTCCTCGGCATCCGCCTGGGCCGCGCCAAGGAACTCCTCGCCGCCACCGAACTCCCCGTCGCCGCGGTCGCCCGACGCGTCGGCTACGACGACCCCGCCTACTTCTCCCGCCTGTTCACCCGCCGTGTCGGCATGGCCCCCGTCCGCTTCCGCGAACAGCAGGGCCGCACCCTCCCCGGCGGCTGGAGCGACCGCATACCCGACCCCGACGATCCGCCCATGATCGAGCCCCGGCACGCCACGTAGGGTTGGTCCCCATGACCATCAGCAACACCGGCAACACGAACGACGGGGCGGGCGACGAGGTCGACCCCGCCGTGCGCGCGGAACTCGCCCGGCTGCGCGACAGCATCGACAACATCGACGCCGCCGTCGTCCACATGCTCGCCGAACGCTTCAAGTGCACCCAACAGGTCGGCCATCTCAAGGCCGCCCACCAACTGCCGCCCGCCGACCCGTCCCGCGAGGCCCACCAGATCGCCCGGCTGCGCCGCCTCGCCGAGAACGCCAAGCTGGATCCGGCCTTCGCGGAAAAGTTGCTGAATTTCATCATCGCCGAGGTCATCCGCCACCACGAGAGCATCGCGGACGGCGCAGGGCGCGGCGCGTCGGCCACGGGGGAGTGACACCGGGTGCCCCCAGCGTGCATCCTGCGTGAGCACTCCCTGTCAGGTGTCAGGCCAATGGCACATGCCGGCCGACCGTCCGTACGGGCCCCAGGGCACCCGCCACCCGTGGCACCCGCCACCCGCCCGTACCGGGCCGGGCCGGCATGTGGCCGATCGAGGGGACGTCGGGCCATGCAGTCGGATGCCAAGATCCTCATCGTCGACGACCACGAGGACACGTTGTACGCGCTCGAAAGCGCCCTCGCCCCGCTGGGCCACCTCGTGACCCGCGCGACCAGCGGCGACGACGCCCTCAAGGAAGTGCTGCGCGGCCAGGTCGGACTGCTCCTCCTCGACGTGCGCACGCCGGGCGTCGGCGGCCTCGACGTCGTGCGGTACATGCGCCGTGTGGAACAGACCCAGCACATCCCGGTCATCCTGCTCACCGGCTTCGGACCGGACACCGAACTGTCCGCCAGCGCGTTCGCCCTCGGCGTCGCCGACCTCGTCATGAAACCCGTCGACCCCTGGACCCTGCGCACCAAGGTCCGCTACCTGTACGACACGCACCAGCGCCACCGGGCCCTACAGGCGGAGGTGCGCGAGTTACGCGCCCGGACCAGGAAACGCGCCTCACCGCCCACTCCGGGCCGCCCTCACCCCGACACCCGCGTCCCCCCGCAGCGCGACGGCCACACCGACGCACGGGAGACACGGGGCACGCGGGATGCCCGGGACACACGGGGCACGCGGGATGCCCGGGACACACGGGGCACGCGGGACGCACGGGAGCAGGACCGCACCGCCTGATTACGCCGATCCCGCCGTGCCCATGCCGGACAAACACCGTATACCGGGCCACCCCTGTGTCCTGTCCGAGCCATCAGGCAGCATGTCCCCCATGTCCGTACTGACGCGCGACGAAGCGCAGACCCGTGCCCAGCTCCTCGACGTCCACCACTACGGGATCGCACTCGACGTGACCCGCGGGGACGAGACCTTCGACTCCCTGACCGTCATCCGGTTCACCGCCCGCGCCGACGCGGACACCTTCGTCGAGCTGAAGCCCGCCGAGCTGCGCTCCGTCACCCTCGACGGACAGCCCCTCGACCCCGAGACCCTCGACGAGAACCGGCTGCCCCTCAAGGACCTCACCGCGGGCGAGCACGAACTGCGCGTCGACGCGAGCATGCGCTACTCCCGCACCGGCGAGGGCATGCACCGCTTCACCGACCCCACCGACAGCGAGACCTACCTCTACACCCAGCTGTTCATGGAAGACGTCCAGCGCGTCTTCGCCGCCTTCGACCAGCCCGACCTGAAGGCCGTCTTCGAACTCTCCGTGACCGCCCCCGACGGCTGGACCGTCCTCGCCAACGGCGTCACCGAACACCTGGGAGGGGGCCGCTGGCAGGTCGCCCCCACCCCGCTGATCTCCACCTACCTCGTCGCCGTCGCCGCCGGCCCCTGGCACTCCGTCCGCACCGAGCACCGCGGCCTGCCCTTCGCCATCCACTGCCGCCGCTCGCTCGCCCCCTACCTCGACGCCGACGCCGACGAGATCCTCGACGTCACCCGCGCCTGCTTCGACCGCTACCACGAGAAGTTCGACGAGCCCTACCCCTTCGACTCCTACGACCAGGCGTTCGTCCCCGAGTTCAACGCCGGCGCCATGGAGAACCCCGGCCTCGTCACCTTCCGCGAAGAGTTCGTCTACCGCTCCGCCGTCACCGACACCGAACGCCAGAACCGCGCCATGGTCATCGCCCACGAAATGGCCCACATGTGGTTCGGCGACCTCGTCACCCTGCGCTGGTGGGACGACATCTGGCTGAACGAGTCCTTCGCCGAGTACATGGGCTACCAGACCCTCACCGAAGCCACCCGCTTCACCGACACCTGGACCGACTTCGGCGTCACCCGCAAACCCTGGGGCTACGACGCCGACCAGCGCCCCTCCACCCACCCCGTCGCCCCCGACCCGGACGCCGTCCCCGACACCGCGTCCGCCATGCTCAACTTCGACGGCATCTCCTACGCCAAGGGCGCCTCCGCCCTGCGCCAACTCGTCACCTGGCTCGGCGAGAAGGACTTCCTGGCCGGCATCAACACCCACTTCGCCCGCCACAAGTTCGCCAACGCCACCCTCGCCGACTTCATCGACAACCTCGCCTCCGCCACCGAACGCGACGTCCACGCCTGGGCCGACTCCTGGCTGCGCACCACCGGCGTCGACACCCTCACCCCCACCCTCACCGCCGGACCCGACGGCACCCACACCCTCACCGTCGAACACCACGGCAGCCGCCCGCACCGCATCGCCGTCGGCCTCTACGACAACGACCTCGGCGTCGAAGGCCGCCTCACCCTGCGCGACCGCCTCGAAGCCGACGTCCCGGGGAGCGACCCGACCGTGATCGGCAAGCGGCCCGCCCTGCTCCTCCTCAACGACGGCGACCTCTCCTACGCCAAGGTCCGCTTCGACCCCGAGTCCTTCCAGGCCGTACGCACCGCCCTCGCCGGA
Source organism: Streptomyces sp. NPDC058086 (assembly GCF_042885015.1). Taxonomy (NCBI): domain Bacteria; kingdom Bacillati; phylum Actinomycetota; class Actinomycetes; order Kitasatosporales; family Streptomycetaceae; genus Streptomyces; species Streptomyces sp. NPDC058086. Next base: position 47,551 of record NZ_JBHVST010000042.1, read on the forward strand.
CTGCCCGAACCCCTCACCCGCGCGGTCGTCTGGAACGCCCTGCGCGACGCCGTCCGCGACGGCGAACTGCCCGCCATGGCCTACATCGACGCCGCCCGCGCCCACCTCCCCCACGAGAGCGACCTCGCCCTCGTCCAGGGAGTCCTGTCGTTCGCCACCGCCCAGGTCGCCGACCGCTACCTCCCCGCCGAGGACCGCCCCACCGCCCTCGCCACCCTCACCGACCTCTGCCGCGACCTCATCCGCCGCACCGAGGACGGCTCCCACCCCGGCCTGCGCCTCACCGCCGTACGCCACTACATCGACGTCGCCGCCCACCCCGACACCATCAGCGCCTGGTTCTCCGAAGGCACCGTCCCCGGCGGACCCGAACTCGACCCCGAACTGCGCTGGCGCATCCTCGGCCGGCTCGCCGTCCTCGGCGCCATCGACGACGCCGTCATCGAGGCCGAACTCGTCCAGGACCCCAGCGCCACCGGCCAGGAAGGCGCCGCCCGCTGCCGCGCCGCGCTGCCCGACCCCGAGGCCAAGCGCCGCGCCTGGGAGGACATGTTCACCTCCGACCACCTCTCCAACTACCTCTTCACCGCCACCGCCCAGGGCTTCTGGCAGCCCGAACAGACCCAGCTCGTCCGGGAGTACGTCGAGCGCTACTGGACCGACGCCGTCGCCGTCGCCGCGCGTCGCGGCCCCGCCATCGCCGACGCCGCCGGGCGCTACGCGTTCCCCGTCCACGCCGTCACCCCCGAAACCCTCGTCCTCGGCGAGGCGTGCCTTCGCGACGCCGATCTCATCCCCGCCCTCCGCCGCAAACTCGTCGACCAACTCGACGATCTGGCACGGGCGTTGAAGGTACGCACCGCGTAACCACGACCTTTGGCCGCGGACGCGTGGCCGCTGATTGCGAACCTCGGGCGGGCCTTCGTCCCCGATACCCCGCCCGCCCCCCCCGGTCGCTCGCCTGCGGGCCCGGTGGGGGCTGGGCGCGCAGTTCCCCGCGCCCCTGAGGCGGGGGCTTCGCCCCGCGTCCCCGGCCTGCCCGAATTCGTTCGGCTGCGGGCGCGGTGGGGGCCGGTCGCGCAGTTCCCCGCGCCCCTGAGGCGGGGGCTTCGCCCCGCGTCCCCCGCCCGCCCGAATTCGTTCGGCTGTCCGCCGGTGGGGGCCGGTCGCGCAGTTCCCCGCGCCCCTAAAAGCCCCGGGGCATCCGGCGTTCCAGGGCGAGGTCGGCGTACGCACCCCGGCCACCCCGACCCACGCCATTCAGCCCGTCCGGCGTCTGGGGGCGAGGCCGGGGGCCGTGCCCCCCACCCCGGCCCGCATCTTCAGCCCGTCCGGCGTTTGAGGACGAGGCCGTTCAGGCCGATGCGGGGGTCTGGGGGCGGAGCCCCCAGGGATGGGACGGGTAGGGGCGGCGGGGGCGAGGAAAGGTGGTTCCCGTCCGGCGTGGCGTCTAGCAGCTTCACCCCCCACCCACATTTCCTCCGCCCACCAGTACCCCCATTCGGGTCGGATCGTTGACCTTTCAGGGCGCGCAGGCCCATCCCCGTACAGGCTGGTACTCCCCCCGCCGCGCGCCCACCGGAGGACACCTCATGAGCACGCCGCCCCTCGCCTCAGGCCCCGAAGGTCCCGGCGCGCTGCGGCCGCTGCTCGACACCGTCCTCGACGCACTGCGCGAGGGCGGCGAGGCCCGCGGGGGACCGCTGCCCGCCGGCGGACCGGAGAGCGTGGCCCGGCGCGTACGGGACGCGGTCGGCGACGTACTGCCCGAGCAGGGCACCGAAGACGCCCTACGCGTCCTCGTACGGGCTCTCGCCGAGGGCGCAGCCGACCCCGCCGACCCCCTGTGCGCCGCCCACCTGCACTGCCCACCCCTCGCCGTCGCCACCGCCGCCGACCTCGCCGCCGCCGCCCTCAACCCCTCCATGGACTCCTGGGACCAGGCCCCGGCCGCCTCGGAACTGGAGGCACTCGTCACCCGGGCCCTGGCCCAGGAGATCGGCGCCGGCGACGCCCTGGTCACCACCGGCGGCACCGAGTCCAACCAACTCGCCCTCCTCCTCGCCCGGGAGGCACACGCCGGCGTGCGGCTCGTCCACGGCGCCAACGCCCACCACTCCCTGCCCCGCGCCGCCTGGCTCCTCGGCCTGCCCGACCCCGTCGTCGTCCCCGCCCCCGCCGGCACCATGGACCTCGCCGCCCTCGACGAAGCCCTCACCGAACTCCAAGGCCTCCGCGGCTCCCTCCTCGTAGCCGCCACCGCGGGCACCACCGACGCCGGACTCATCGACCCCCTGCCCGACATCGCCGACCTCTGCGAAGCCCACGGCACCCGCCTCCACATCGACGCCGCCTACGGCGGAGGCCTCCTCTTCAGCGACCACCACCGCGGCAAACTCGACGGACTCGACCGCGCCCACACCGTCACCCTCGACCTGCACAAACTCGGCTGGCAGCCCGTCGCCGCAGGCCTCCTCGTCGTCAAGGACCCCCACGACCTCGACGCCCTGAGCCACCGCGCCGACTACCTCAACGCCGACGACGACACCGAAGCGGGCCTCCCCGACCTCCTCGGCCGCTCCCTGCGCACCACCCGACGCCCCGACATCCTCAAAGTCGCCGTCACCCTCAAAACCCTGGGACGAGCGGGACTCGGCGCGCTCGTCGACCAGGTCTGCGCCCGCGCCGTCGAGCTGGCGGACCTCGTCGAAGCACACCCCGGCTTCGAGCTCTACGACCCGCCCACCCTCAGCACCGTCCTGTTCCGCCCCGCCGAAGCCTCCGACGAAGCCGTCGCCGCCGTACGCCGCACCCTGCTCCACGAAGGACGCGCCGTCCTCGGCCGAGCCCTGCTCGACGACCGGCTCTGGCTCAAAGCCACCCTCCTCAATCCCCACACCCGGCCGGGCGACCTGGCCGCGCTCCTGAAACTGGTGGAAGGACACACACCCCGATGAGCCCGACGCCCCTCCCCCCACGCCACGAGCCCGACGCGCCCCGCGACCTCGTGGGCATCGGCATCGGCCCGTTCAACCTCTCCCTCGCCGCCCTCGCCCACCCCCTCCCCGAACTCGACAGCGTCTTCTACGAACAACGCCCCGGCTTCGACTGGCACCCGGGCCTGCTCATCGACGGCGCCACCCTCCAAGTCCCCTTCCTCGCCGACCTGGTCACCCTCGCCGACCCCGCCAGTCCCTGGTCCTTCCTCAACTACCTCAAGGACCGCGACCGCCTCTTCCCCTTCTACTTCGCCGAGCGCTTCCACATGCAGCGCGCCGAGTACGACGCCTACTGCCGCTGGGTCGCGGGCCGCCTCCCCGGACTCCACTTCGGCCACCAGGTCGACGCCGTCCGCTGGAACCTCGAACGCGCCCTGTTCGAAGTCGACTTCACCCAGCTCGACGGCGAGGGAGAAGCCCAGGCCCTCGGCCGGACCTACACCCGCAACATCGTCCTCGGCGTCGGCACCGCACCCCACATCCCCGAGCCCCTCAAACCCCTCGTCGATGCGCCCGGCGTCCCCGTCATCCACGCCGCGGACTACCTCGCCCACCGCGAACAGTTCCTCACCGCCGAACACATCACCGTCATCGGCGCGGGGCAGTCCGGTGCCGAGGTCTTCCTCGACCTCCTGCGCAACCGGCCTGCCGGCCGCGAGAAGATCCACTGGCTCGCCCGCACCGAGGCCTTCGCGCCGATGGAGTACTCCAAGCTCGGCCTCGAACACTTCACCCCCGACTACACCCGCTACTTCCACGCCCTCACCGAGCCCGTACGCGACCGGCTCGTCGCCGCCCAATGGCAACTCCACAAGGGCATCGACGCCGACACCATCGCCGCCATTCACGACGAGCTCTACCGCCGCACCCTCCACGGCGGCTGGCCCGACGCCGTCCTCACCCCCGCCGTCACCGTCCGCACCGCGGGCCGTGTCGCCACCACCAAGGTCGAACTCCACCTCGAACACGGCCAGCAGGGCGCCCATACACGCCTCACCACCGACGCCGTGGTCCTCGCCACCGGCTACCGCGAACGCCCCCTCGGCCAGATCCTCGCCGGACTCGACCCCTACCTGTGCCGCGACAGCGCCGAACGCCCCCGCATCGACGACGAGTTCCGCCTGGTCCTCGACCCCTCCGTCACCGGCCGCGTCCACGTCCAGAACGCCGAACTCCACACCCACGGCGTCGGCGCCCCCGACCTCGGCCTCGCCGCCTGGCGCAGCGCCACCATCCTCAACTCGCTCACGGGCAAGGACCCCTACCCGCTCCCGCGCCGCACGGCCTTCACCACCTTCGGACTCGAACCCCACTCCCAGGTCCCGCCCGCCCGCCACACCGCCCAGACCCTCACCCCGCTCGGCGACGGACGGTAAGAAGAGGACCCCGGACACGTGTCCGGGGTCCAGAAAACAGGCGTGCCAGACAACAGGCAGGCCAGAAAACAGGCAGGCTAGAAAACCGGCGTGCCGTCCCGCGTGAGCTTCCAGTCCACCGAAGCGAACTCCTTCGGGTCGAGCACACCCTTCGCGGTCACCCACTCGGCGATCCGCGTACGGATCTCCGTCGACTCCGACCAGACCTCCTTCGCGGACGCCACATGCGGGAAGGCACCGCCACCGTTCGCCCGGTAGTTGTTCACCGCGAACACGAACTGCTGCGCGTCGTCCAGCGCCGCACCGTTGTACGTCAGGTTCTTGATCCGCGAACCCTCCGCCTGCGCGATGTCGATGTCGTAGCGGAGCCCCGACACATAGTCGTAGTTGTAGTCCGGACGGTTGTTCGCGTTGGTCAGCTTCTCCGTGTCGATCACCGCGCCGGCCGCCGTCCGCACGAAGTAGTTCGCCGAGTACTCCAGGTAGGCCCGCACCTGCGCCCCCGTCAGCACCTTCGCGACCAGCGTGTTGTCGTACACGTACAGGCTCGACAGATCCCGGATCGTCACCTTGCCGGCCGGGATCTCGGAGGTGCGCGAGAACGGCGAGGCGTGCGCGATGACGGGCAGCGACGCGTACTCCGTGCCGACCAGCGCCGCCTTGACCACGTCCTCCTGAACCTTGGTGATCAGGTCGATGATCGGGGCGTCCTTGTAACGCGCCTCGACCGTCGTCAGCGTGTCCGTGGCCGTGCCGACGACCTGGTTGACGTACGCCACCACCAGATCGTGCTCGTCCTTCAGCAGCCGGGTGATCTTCGGGTCGTCGGCGACCGAGTTCGAGTTGCGGACCGCGGCCGCCACCGACTCGACCTGCCACTTCCCCTTCTCGAGGACCAGCTGGAAGTCGAACACCGACAGCCGCTCCGCGTACGCCAGCGGCTCCGACAGCACCACCGTCCTGCCGGTCTTGGCGTTGGTGACCTTCAGCTCCGGGATCTCCACGTGCGCGTGCCCGACGAGAATCGCGTCGATCCCCGGCACCTGCTGGGCGACGAGCGCCGCCGAGTTCTCGACGTACGGCAGCTGGTCACCGTAGGAGGACGTGCCGGACGAACCGGAGTGCGCCGACACGACGACCACGTCCGCACCCATCGACCGCAGCTTCGGCACCCACTTCGCCGCCTGCTCCTCCAGACCAGGGAACGTCAACTTCCCCTGGACGTACGCCTTGTCCCAGATCGCGATACCCGGGTTCGTCAGACCGAGCACCGCCACCTTCACCGACGGCGCACCCGGCACGTGGAACGTCTTCATGAAGTACGGCGGGAAAGCCGGCTTCAGCGTCTTCGCGTCCAGCGCGTTCGCACCCAGCAGCGGGAAGCGGCACTGCGACTCGAACTTCCGCAGCGTCTCGATGCCGTAGTTGAACTCGTGGTTGCCCAGCGCCACCGCGTCATAGCCGATCGCGTTCATCGCCTGCGCCATCGGATGCACCGGACCGCCCTGGGCGGTGATCGGGTCCACCTTCGCGTAGTAGTACGTCAGCGGGGTGCCCTGAATCGTGTCGCCCGCGTCCAGAAGAAGGGTGTTGCAACGCCCCTTCTCCTTGCGGATCTCGTTCACCAGGGTCGAGATCCGCGCCAGGCCCTGCGCGTTGCCCGCCGTGTCCTTGTACTCCGCGTCCTTGAAGTAGTCCCAGTTGAAGACATGTCCGTGCAGATCCGTCGTGCCCATGACGGTGAGGGAGTACCGCTTCACAGGCTTCTTCCCACCCCCTGCCGCCGCCGAGGTGGCCGCCTGCGCGGACGGCGCCGCGACCGCACCGGTCAACGCCACCCCCGCACCCGTCACGGCGGACTTCTTCAGGAACTTCCGGCGGTTCAACGGCATGTCTATGGCTCCTCGGGAAATGGTCAACGACGCGCGTAGATTCTGACCCACACATGACACTCCGGAACAGGTCCTGGAGGTTTCCATCTGGTGACCACCGGGCACCACGACCACCCTTCCGGTGACAGAGTGGGGCGTATGACCCCCACCGCAGAGGAACCCCGACCCGCAGTCCCCTACGGAACCCCCGAATCACCCCGCATCGCCGTCCGCGGCGAAGCCCACCTCGAAGTCGACCCCGAGATCGCCCGCATCGGCATCACCGTCAGCGCCCGCGGCACCGACCGACGCGAGGCCCTCGCCGACCTCACCCGCCGCAACGCCACCGCCATGGATCTCGTGAAGTCCTACGGAGACGCCGTCGAACGCCTCGAAACCGGCGCCTTCTCCATCAGCCCGGAACTCACCAGACACGGCCGCGGCGAACGCATCCGCGCCTACCACGGCCGCGTCCACCTCACCGCCGAACTCACCGACTTCACCGCACTCGGTGAGCTGACGACACGCCTCGCGGACCTCGACCTCACCCGGGTCGACGGCCCCTGGTGGGCCCTGCGCCCCGACTCGCCCTCCCACCGTCAAGCCCGCCAGCAAGCGGTCCGCGAAGCCGTCCAACGCGCCCGTGAATATGCCGAAGCCCTCGGCACCACCCTCGCCGCCCTTGTCGAACTCGCCGACATCGGCGCCGAGAACACCCAGCCCTACCCCGCGGCCCCCGGTCGGGCCATGCGCTCCATGTCCTTCGCCGGCGGCGCCCCCGAAGAAGCCGCCCCCCTCGACCTCGAACCCGAGCGCCAACACGTCTACGCCCAGGTCAACGCCCGATTCACGATGGCGCCGCCGGAACTGTAAAGCGCGGATCGGTCGCCATAAAGTACCGACGCGCTCATCAGAGCACCCCCGCGCACAATTCAACTGTTGTCAATAAGGCTTCATGCAAAGGTTGTTGAGTAGTCATGCTGGACCAATTCTCTACCGACCGGTAAGGCCTAGGCTCAAACCATGCGCCGAGCAAAAATCGTCTGTACATTGGGCCCCGCCACCGACTCGTACGACCAGCTCAAAGCCCTGGTCGACGCCGGAATGGACGTAGCCCGCTTCAACCTCAGCCACGGCACCTACGCCGAACACGAGGAGCGCTACCAGCGCGTGCGAAAGGCCTCCGACGAGACCGGCCGCAGCGTCGGACTGCTCGCCGACCTTCAAGGCCCGAAGATCCGACTCGGCCGCTTCACCGAAGGCCCCGTACTCCTTGAACGCGGAGACACCTTCACCATCACCGTCGAAGAAGGCGCCGAGGGCGACCGCCTCACCTGCGGCACGACGTACTCGGGCCTCGCGGCCGACGTCACCCCCGGCGAGCGCATCCTCGTCGACGACGGCAAGGTCTGCCTCGAAGTCACCGCCGTCGACGGCCCCCGCGTCCACACCACCGTCGTCGAAGGCGGCATGGTCTCCGACCACAAGGGCCTCAACCTCCCCGGCGTCGCCGTCTCCGTCCCCGCCCTCTCCGACAAGGACGAAGCGGACCTCCGCTGGGCCCTGCGCACGGGCTTCGACATCATCGCCCTCTCCTTCGTCCGCAGCGGCCGCGACATCGACGACGTCCACCGCATCATGGACGAGGAAGGCCGCCGCCTCCCCGTCATCGCCAAGGTCGAAAAGCCCCAGGCGGTCGACGCGATCGACGACATCGTCGCCGCGTTCGACGGCATCATGGTCGCCCGCGGCGACCTGGGTGTCGAAATGCCCCTCGAACAGGTCCCGATCGTCCAGAAGCGCGCCATCAAGCTGGCCAAGCGCAACGCCAAGCCGGTCATCGTCGCCACCCAGATGCTCGACTCGATGATCGACAACTCCCGCCCCACGCGAGCCGAGGCGTCCGACGTCGCCAACGCCGTCATCGACGGCACGGACGCCGTGATGCTCTCCGGCGAGACGAGCGTCGGCAAGTACCCCGTGGAAACCGTCCGGACGATGTCCCGCATCGTCGAGGCCGCCGAGGAGGACATCCTCGCCAAGGGTCTGCCGCCCCTGACCGACCGGAACAAGCCCCGCACCCATGGCGGTGCGGTCGCCCGCGCGGCGGCGGAGATGGGCGACTTCCTCGGCGCCAAGTTCCTTGTCGCCTTCACCCAGTCCGGCGACACGGTCCGCCGCCTGTCCCGCTACCGCTCCCCGATCCCCCTCCTCGCCTTCACCCCGACCCCGGCGACCCGCTCCCAGCTGAACCTGACCTGGGGCGTAGAAACGTTCCTGGGGCCGCACGTCGACTCCACCGACGCGATGGTCGACCAGGTGGACGAACTCCTCCTGAGGTACGGCCGCTGCAAGAAGGGCGACATCGTCGTCATCACCGCCGGCTCCCCGCCCGGCGTCTCGGGCACCACGAACCTCGTACGCGTCCACCACATCGGAGAGGACGACAGCCCCAAGTAGCACCCAAGGGGAGGGGATCAGTATTTGGGTCCTACGTGGGCGTCCATGAGAGCGACGGAGGCTTTGCGGGCGACGGAGATGTTGAACGGATTTCCGTCGCGGGTGCAGTGGGTCCACTGGATGCCGAGTTTGTCGAGTGTGTCGGTGTAGAGCTGCCGGATGTCGTCGGACTTGTTGGCGAAGAAATACCGGGGGTACTCATAGCGCTTGCGCTCACCGGCGACGAGGCGGGTCGTCCAGTTCGTGATGCGACAGCCGTCGGAGTGGATGAGCCCGCGGATGAATTCCCACGGGTGAGCCTCGACGATTTCCTGTTGCCAGGATTCGAGGACGATCGGGCGCTCGTGCTTCTTGCCGGGGCCGTGCTGGGGAAACAGGCAGTGCAGGTGTTTCGAGTAGACCTTCACGTTGCGGCAGCCTGTCCTGCGGACGCGACACACGGCGTTGTCGGGGAAGACCGCGCGCATGGCTTGCTCGCAGTCGTCCATGAGTCCGGGCCATGCTTCGCAGCACGTGATCATGAGGTTGGGCACGCGGTGCTCGGAGTAGCGACTGATGTGGCCGTCGCCCAGATACAGGCCGAGTAGGTAGCTGTAGGCGGGCTCGTCGAGGTCTCGTCCATCGCACCGTGGGCATTTGGGGTCATGCTTCCCTGGGCACTTGCCGCGTTTCGCGCGGTCCATGTGCTTCCAGTAACCGACCGTCCCGAGCGGGACGTCGAATCGCCGCGCCACGTCCGCGTTCCGTGCGCCGGCGCGCAGTAGCGAGAGAGCCTGCTGTCGAACCTCAGTTCCGTGAAAGATCATGTGGCCACTCTGTGTTACTGATCGTGACCGTGCGCAGCAAAAAGCGGATGTTCACGAGAACGAGAACATCCGCTTAGCTGGACAACTGTGCCGGGTGCGGGATTCGAACCCGCAAGCCCTCACGGGCAGAGGTGTTTGAGACCTCCGTGTATGCCGTTCCACCAACCCGGCGTAAGTGGCTGCCCGGAAGCATACCGGGTCTCCGCAGCTCGCTGCAGCTAGGTAGGCTCTTGCGCAGCAGCACTTGCCCGGCCCGTAACGAGGAGCCCCCGTGACCGCCCCCGAGTCGCCCCAGCCCGTCGCCGACGACGACAAGTCGCACGTGCCTCCGCTGACGACCCGTGTCGTCATCGCCGAGGACGAGGCGCTGATCCGCCTCGACCTCAAAGAGATGCTCGAGGAAGAGGGCTACGCCGTCGTGGGTGAGGCGGGGGACGGGGAGCAGGCCGTGGAGCTCGCCCGTGAGCACCGGCCCGACCTCGTGATCCTCGACGTCAAGATGCCCAAGCTGGACGGGATCTCGGCGGCCGAGAAGATCGCCGAGGAGAGCATCGCCCCCGTGCTGATGCTCACCGCGTTCTCTCAGCGCGACCTCGTCGAGCGGGCCCGCGACGCCGGCGCGATGGCGTACCTCGTGAAGCCCTTCAGCAAGAGCGACGTCGTACCTGCGATCGAGATGGCCGTCTCGCGGTTCACGGAGCTGAAGCAGCTGGAGAGGGAGGTCGCGGACCTCAGCCAGCGTCTGGAGACGCGGAAGTTGGTGGACCGGGCCAAGTCCGTGCTCCAGACGGAATATGGGCTGACGGAGCCCGCCGCGTTCCGGTGGATCCAGAAGACCTCCATGGACCGCCGTATGTCCATGCAGCAGGTCGCCGAGGCGGTCATCGCGGACGCCGAGGAGAAGAAGTCCTCCAAGGGTTAGGGAGCGGCGGCGCCCCGCTTCGGGGTGCCGTGGCTTGCCCGCGCGAGCCCGGCGACCGCGTGTCAGGCTGGTTTCGGGGCCGCGTGGCCTTCGGATCGGCAAGGCAGCAAAGGAGGCAGCGCGTGGAAGAGAAGGCGTTCGTCCAAGCGGTGTCGGAACGTACGGGCCTGACTCGCCAGGAGTCGGCCGATCTCACGCGTGCCACGTTCGAGACGCTCGCCCATCGGCTGAGCTCGGGTGAGGCGCGGAACCTGGCGCTGGAGCTCCCGGAGGGTCTGGCGGAGTCCGTTCGGCGGGGTGCCACCGCCGAGATCGAGCGTTTCGACTACGACGAGCTCGTGCGGCGTGTGGCCCAGCGCAACGTGCTCAAGCCCGACGAGGCCGACAGCGGCGTCCGTGCCGTGCTGGTCACGCTCCGTGAGGCGATCAGCGAGAAGGAGTTCGGCCACGCGATGTCGCAACTCGGTGCCGACTTCTCCAGGCCGATCGAGAATTTCGTCGGCTGATTCCCCGGCGAGCGGTACGGGTGAGCGGTATTGGTGAGTGACGAAGAGGCCCGCGCCCCCCGAGTGGGGGCCGCGGGCCTCTTCGTACAGCGGCCGTACGGTCGTACGGCCGGAGTCTGGTCTCAGTCCTCGCCCAGGTAGGCCTTGCGTACCGACTCGTCGTGCAGCAGGTCCTGACCGGTGCCGGAGAGGACGATGTTGCCGACCTCCATGACGTGTCCCTGATCAGCGAGGGAGAGCGCCGCCTGGGCGTTCTGCTCGACGAGGAGGATGGTCGTGCCGTCGGCCTTGAGCTCGGCGATGGTGGCCATGATCTTCTGCATCATGATCGGCGAGAGGCCCATGGAGGGTTCGTCGAGCATGAGCAGCTTGGGCTGGGACATGAGCGCGCGGCCCATGGCCAGCATCTGCTGCTCGCCGCCGGAGAGGGTTCCCGCGGCCTGCTTGCGGCGTTCACCCAGGATGGGGAAGAGGTCGTAGGCGCGCTGGATGTCCTTCTCGATGCCCGCCTTGTCGGAGCGCAGGAACGCGCCGAGCTGGAGGTTCTCGGTGATCGTCAGCCGGGGGAAGATGTGGCGTCCCTCGGGGGAGTGGGCGAGGCCCAGGGAGACGATCTTGTGGGCGGGGATGTTGCTGAGGGGTTTGCCGTCGAAGGTGATGCGGCCCCCGGTGGGCTTGAGGAGCCCGGAGAGGGTGCGCAGGGTGGTCGTCTTGCCGGCGCCGTTGGTGCCGATGAGGGTGACGATCTGGCCGGCTTCGACGGAGAAGGAGATGCCCTTGACGGCTTCGATCTTGCCGTAGGCGACCTTGAGGTCTTCGACCTCGAGCAGTGCGGTCACTGGGCGTTTCCTTCCTTGCTGGTGGTGCCCTCCGCGGCGGCGTCGCTCTCGGCGGCCTCAGGAGTCTCGGTGGCCTCAGGAGTCTCAGGAGCCTCGGTGGCCTCGGAGGCTTCCGCGGCCTCCGCCGCCTCGGCTGCTTCGACCTCGGCGACCTCTTCCGCGCCGGGGGCGCCCTCGAACGGGGTGCCGAGGTAGGCGGCGATGACGCGTTCGTCGCCCTGGACGACCTCGGAGGTGCCCTCGACGAGCTTCTCGCCCTGGACGAGGCAGGCGACGCGGTCGGACAGGTTGAAGATGAAGCGCATGTCGTGCTCGATGACGAGGACGGCGATGCCCCTGTCGCGGATGGCGAAGACGAGGTCTTCGGTCGCGCGTGTCTCCTGGGGGTTCATGCCGGCCGTGGGCTCGTCCAGGAGCAGCAGTCCCGGTTCGCTCGCCATGGCGCGGGCGATTTCGAGCTTGCGCTGTTCGCCGTAGGGGAGGTTGCGGGAGAGGTGGTCGGCCTTGTGGTCGAGGCCGATGAACTCCAGCAGTTCCATGGCGCGTTCGCGGGAGGTGGCTTCTGCCTTGCGGAAGCCGGGGCCGCGCAGGATGGCCGACCAGAGGCCTTCCTTGGTCCTGGTGTGGCGGCCGACGAGCACGTTCTCCAGGACGGTCATGTTGGCGAAGAGCCGGATGTTCTGGAAGGTGCGGGCGATGCCTGCGCTGGTGACGAGGTGGGGCTTGGGCGGGAGGACGGTGCCCTTGTAGGAGACCTTGCCCTCGGTCGGCACGTACAGGCCGGTGAGGCAGTTGAAGAAGGTGGTCTTGCCCGCGCCGTTGGGGCCGATGAGGCCGACGATCTCGCCGGAGTTGACGGTGAGGTCGACGCTGCGGACGGCGGTGAGGCCGCCGAAGCGCATGGTGACGCCGCTGGCCTCGAGTACGGGGCTGGTGGCCGTGGTGGTGGTCATGTGGGTCACGCCCCTGCCTTGGTGACGCCGACAGTGGAGTCGGGCAGGCCTTGTTCGGGGATTTCGATGCTGTCGTCGGACTCGTGGAATTCGAGCTGGCGGCGGCGGTTGGCGATGATGCCTTCGGGGCGGAAGCGCATGAGGACCACGAGCGCGATGCCGAAGGCGAAGAGCTGGTACTCCTTCAGGAAGCCGAGCTTCTCGGGGAGGAGGTAGAGCAGAGTGGCGCCGAGGATGGGGCCGTTGACCGTGCCCATGCCGCCGAGGACGACCGCGGCCAGCAGGAAGGCCGAGTTGGGCGGTACGGAGCCGGCGAACTGGTACGGGGCCGGGTTGACGCTGTAGCCGACGTGGGCGCTGACCGTGCCGGCGAGGCCGGCGAGGGAGGCGCCGAGGGCGAAGGCGATGAGCTTGACGCGGAAGCCGTTGATGCCCATGGCGGTCGCGGCGGTCTCGTCCTCGCGGATGGCGATCCAGGAGCGGCCGATACGGGAGTCGGCGGCGCGGTTGAAGACGATCACGACGATGCCGGTGATGATCAGCATCAGCAGGAAGTAGTTCGCGAAGCGGCCGAGGGTGATCGAGCCGATGTCGTGCGAGTTCCCGAGGTTGAACCCGAAGATGTCGAGGTCCGGGATCATCGAGATGCCGTTGGGGCCGTTGGTCAGGTTCGGTCCGGAGGAGCCGTCGAGGTTGTTGACGGAGATGCGGAAGATCTCTCCGAAGCCGAGGGTGACGATGGCGAGGTAGTCGCCGCGCAGTCGCAGGGTGGGGGCGCCGATGAGGACGCCGAAGACGAGCGACGCGGCCATGCCGGTGAGCATGGCGGCCCAGAAGGGGAATTGGACGCCGGAGAAGCGGGAGAACTCGGAGCCGGAGACGAGGGCCGCGGCGTAGGCGCCGACGCCGAGGAAGGCGACGTATCCGAGGTCGAGGAGTCCGGTGAGGCCGACGACGATGTTCAGGCCGAGGGCGACGGTGGCGACGACGAGGATGTTCACGCCGAGGTTGGCGTTGTGCTCGTTGTTCTCGACGAAGGGGAAGACCGCCGCGGCGAGGAACGCCATGGAGGTGGCGAATCCCTTGTGGCGGGCGTTGAGTGTGGCGAACCGGTCGAAGAGCCCGGCGGCCTGGAGCGCCCAGGTGCCGAGGATGACGAGCAGCAGGTAGCCGATGAAGGTCTCGCTGGCGTCGGGGTCGACGCCGATGCCGTACGTGAAGACGATCAGCGCGACGGCGGTGGCGCCGGTGATGACGAGGCGCTCGGCCCAGCCGGGGAGCTTCTGGGCCGCGGGGATGCGGTCGGGCTTGCTGACCCAGTCCTTGAAGGTGTCGCCGGGGCTCGGGAGAGCGAGGGCGCCGACGAGGGCGATCAGGGAGCCGATGGCGGTGACGTAGGCGCCGGGGTCGAGGGCGACGAGGCCCTTGAGGTCGACCGCGATGGCGATGGCGCTGAACCAGCTGACCGCGAACGCGGAGGCGGCGGCGAGGACGACGGGCGCGGTGGCGCCTGCCGGGTTGAGCCAGCGCAGGCCGCGGACGCCGAAGAGGGTGAGCGCGAAGAGCAGGGTGATCGCGCCGGCGACGAGGTCGAGGATCTGGAGGCCGGCCGGGGAGCCGTAGTAGGTGAGGTCCCCGGGGAAGTCGGCCGTGTAGGTCCACGACATGAACGTGCTGGCGATGGTGGCGACGGCGCCGACGGCGATGAGGGCGCGCGCGGCGGTCTGGGGGAGTGTGATCAGGCCGCGCGCGGGGGCGGTGATCTCGGCGGTGTTCTCGGTGGTTGCCATGGTGTTCACGCCCTGTCCGCGACGCGTTCGCCGACCAGGCCTTGTGGCCTGAACAGCAGTACGAGGATGAGGAGGACGAAGGCCCAGACGGAGGACCAGCCGCCGCCGCCGAGCTGCTGCATGCCGGGGATGCCGTCGATGTAGGAGGTGGCCATGGTTTCGGCGAGGCCGAGAACGAGGCCGCCGATCATGGCGCCGTAGATGTTGCCGATGCCGCCGAGGACGGCCGCGGTGAAGGCCTTGAGACCCATCTGGAAGCCCATGTTGTACTGGATCGAGCCGTAGCGCAGGCCGTAGGAGACGGCGGCGACGGCGGCGAAGAAGCCGCCGATGGCGAAGGCGATCACGATGATCTTGTTGGTGTCGATGCCCATGAGCTGGGCGGTGTCAGGGTCCTGGGCGGTGGCCTGCATGGCGCGGCCGGTGCGGGACATGCTGACGAAGAGCGCGAGGGCCGCCATACAGAGGGGGGCGGCGACGATGACGAAGAGGGAGCCGCTGCTGATGCTGATGGACCCGATGTGCCAGGGTCCGGCGTCGATCTGGGGGAAGTTGCGGTCCGTCTTGGCGTTCGGGTACCAGTTGAAGACGGCCTGCTGGAGCGCGAGGGAGAGGCCGATGGCGGTGATGAGGGGTGCCAGGCGTGGCGCGCCGCGCAGTGGTCGGTAGGCGAACCGTTCCGCCCCGACGGCGATGAGGACGGCGACGAGTCCGCCGCCGATGAGCATCGCCGGGAGGGCTATCCACATGGATGTGCCGTCGGGCAGGACGTAGAGGTAGACCGTGAGTGCGCCGAAGCCTCCGGTCATGAAGATCTCGCCGTGGGCGAAGTTGATGAGCTGGACGATGCCGTACACCATCGTGTAGCCGATGGCGATCAGCCCGTACATCGAGCCGAGGAACAGCCCGTTGGCCAGCTGCTGCGGCAGGGTGTTCACCGCATGGCCTCCATGTGGGTGGGGAGAGTGAACGGGGGTATATGGGACGGGCCGCGCGGTGACGTGTGGTCTTGGCCGCGCGGCCCTGGGGTGTAGCTAGCGGCGGATCTCGGATCAGCTGTGATCAGCTGGAGTTAGCTGGAATCAGCTGAGCTCAGCTGGGATCGGATCGGATCAGCCGTTGAACGTGCCGCTCTTGACGGCCTTCCACTTGCCGTTGACGACCTGGTAGACGGTGAGCTGCTTGTTGGTGGTGTCGCCGTACTCGTCGAACGAGACGGGGCCGGCGATGCCCTCGAACTTCGTCTTCTGGACCTCGTCCACGATCTTGGCGCGGGCGCCGTCGGGGATCTTGCCGTCCTTCACGACGTTGGCGATCGCCTTGATGATGGCGGTCGCGGCGTCGTAGGAGTAGCCACCGTAGGTGCCGTAGTCGCCCTTGAGGCCGGAGGCCTTGTACTTCTTGATGAAGTCCGCGGCGGAGGGCAGGGAGTCGACGGGCTGGCCGACGGAGGTGGCCAGGTCACCTTCGGAGGTCTTGCCGGCGGTCTGGATGTAGGTGTCGCTGAACATGCCGTCACCGCCGAACAGCGGGACCTTGACGCCGCCGTCCTTGAGCTGCTTGGTGAGCTTCTCCGACTCGTCGTACTGGCCGCCGTAGTAGACCAGGTCGGCCTTGGAGTTCTTGATCTTGGTGACGAGGGCGGAGAAGTCGGTGTCGCCGGTGTTGACGTGGTCCTCGCCGGCGACCTTCCCGCCGTTCTTGGTGAAGCCGGCCTTGAACAGCTTGGCCAGGCCCGCGCCGTAGGTCTGCTTGTCGTCAACGACGAAGACGTTCTTCTTCTTGAGCGTGGTGGACGCGTACTCGGCCGCGAAGCCGCCCTGGAGGGCGTCGGTGGTGGCCGTGCGGAAGTACGTCTTGAACGGGCGCGACTTCGAGGTCTGCCAGTTCTTGCCCTGGGTGAGCTCGGGCGCCGTGTTGGAGGGCGAGATCTCGACCAGGTTGGCGGTCGCGAAGACCTGCTGCATCTGCGTGGCGACACCGGAGTTCAGCGGGCCGACGACGCCGAGGACGTTTTCTTTGTTGACCAGCTGGGTGGCGTTCTGCTGGCCGCTGGCCGGGATCGCCTTGTCGTCGAGCGCCTGGACCTTGAAGGTCACGCCGGGGACGGTGTTGTTCTTGTTGGCGTCGTCGACGGCGATCTGTACGCCGCCCTGGATGCCGAGGCCGGTTGCGGAGTTCTGACCGGTCAGCGGAGCGTCAACGCCGATGATGATCTCGGTCTTGCTGCTGCTGCTCTTGTCCCCGCTGTTGTCACGCGAACCGCAGGCGGTCAGCGTGAGTGCTCCGGTGGTGAGCACGGAGGTGAGTATGACCAAAGAACGCTGTCGCACGTTGAATCCTCTCCCTGGCGCAGCAGCCCTGCTGAGCTGCCGTGTGTCTCGCCGGGCCGTACTGGGTGATACCGAGCCGTGCTGCAGACGCGCCCGGCGGCGCGGTGACTGGCCGTGACTCTAAGCCTCTCTGTGGGCCCGGGCATCGCTGTGAGCTGGCTTGTGACTTTCTTGTTATGACGTGCCGGTTGATGGGCTTCAGGGACGGGTATTCTCAGCCGATTTGGCGGAAATTCTTCCCGTTCCACATGTTGAGAATCCGCACTTCCGGTTGCGCGTGGGCCAAGGTCCACGTCGGACGCCGTCGCAGGTCGCGCGGAGGAGCCGGGAGGGGTCGCGGGAGTACGGGCCGTCGCAGATGGAACTCGGATGCCGTATTGCGTGCTTGTTACGCAGCGTTACGTCGAGAAAAGGGAACTCGGAGTTCGGTCGGCGTACACGGTATCGGGCACATGAGGTGCGGTGTGGGCGTGCAGTCGCGTGAAGGCGCGTGAAGTCGCCTGAAAAGGATACTGAGTTGCCGCTGATTTCCGATAACTCCGGCGTATTGGAGTGCGGTTGCGGCGTGCGGGTGCGTGCGGAAGGTGTGTGTGTGGTCGGGGCCGGGGCGGAGGTATCCGTCCTCGGTCAGGCGCGGAATCGGTCGGTCCCGGAAGGGGCCGGTGTTGACGCGCCAGCCGCTGCGGGCGGACACCTCCGCCCCGTCCCCTGCCCGCCGTAC
Source organism: Streptomyces sp. NPDC058086 (assembly GCF_042885015.1). Lineage (NCBI taxonomy): Bacteria > Bacillati > Actinomycetota > Actinomycetes > Kitasatosporales > Streptomycetaceae > Streptomyces > Streptomyces sp. NPDC058086. Next base: position 65,127 of record NZ_JBHVST010000042.1, read on the forward strand.
CCGACTGCCGGTGAGTAGGGGGCAGTTGTCTCCTGCCCCCTTGCTCGCCGTACGCGGCTGACGGTGAGTGGGGGACAGGTGCCTGCGGTCCTTGCTCGCCGTACGCCGATGCCGGTGAGTGGTGGGTCGGGGCTTGTCGCGGGTGTCAGGCCTGGCGTACGTGGGCGGCGTCGGTGGGGTTGACGTCGCGCAGGAGGCAGGTGAGGCGGGCGGTGCAGACGCGCTTGTCGTTCTCGTCGGTGATGACGATCTCGTACGTCGCTGTCGTGCGACCGCGGTGTACGGGGGTGGCCACGCCGGTGACGAGGCCGGAGCGGGCGCCACGGTGGTGGGTGCAGTTCAGGTCGACGCCGACGGCGATCTTGGAGCTGCCGCCGTGGAGCATGGAGCCGACCGAGCCGAGGGTCTCCGCGAGGACGGCGGAGGCGCCGCCGTGCAGGAGGCCGTACGGCTGGGTGTTGCCCTCCACCGGCATGGTGCCGACGACCCGGTCCGCGGAGGCCTCGATGATCTGCACGCCCATGCGGGTGCCGAGGTGGCCTGCCGAGAAGAGGGCGGGCAGGTCGACGCCGAGTGCGGCGTACTCGTCGATGACCTCTTGCGGGAACTTCACTTGACTCTGCTCGCCCATGGGGGCCGGCTCCGATCGTCGTCGATCTCTCTGGCTGACTGGCTGAGCAAACGCTCAGTCGGTGGCCGATTGTTCCAGACGGACCACGACGGACTTGCTGGCCGGGGTGTTGCTGGTGTCCGCGGTGGCGTCGAGCGGGACGAGGACGTTGGTCTCCGGGTAGTACGCGGCGGCGCAGCCGCGGGCGGTCGGGTAATGCACGACGCGGAAGCCCGCGGCGCGCCGCTCCATGCCGTCCTGCCATTCGCTGACGAGGTCGACGTACGAGCCGTCGGTGACGTTCAGCGCGCGAGCGTCCTCGGGGTTGACGAGGACCACTCGGCGGCCGTTCTTGATGCCCCTGTAGCGGTCGTCGAGGCCGTAGATGGTGGTGTTGTACTGGTCGTGCGAGCGGAGGGTCTGCAGGAGCAGGCGGCCTTCGGGGAGCTTCGGGTACTCGACGGGCGCGGCGGTGAAGTTGGCCTTGCCGGTGGCCGTGGGGAAGCGGCGTTCGTCGCGGGGGGCGTGGGGGAGGGTGAAGCCCGCGGGGTCGGCGACGCGCGCGTTGAAGTCGTCGAAGCCGGGGATCACGCGCGCTATGCGGTCGCGGATCGTGGCGTAGTCCTTCTCGAACTCCTCCCAGGGGGTGCGGGAGGCGTCGCCGAGCACGCGGCGGGCGAGGCGGCAGACGATGGCCGGCTCGGACAGGAGGTGCTCGCTCGCGGGCTCCAGACGGCCGCGTGAGGCGTGGACCATGCCCATGGAGTCCTCGACGGTCACGAACTGTTCGCCGCTGCCCTGGAGGTCGCGCTCGGTCCGTCCGAGGGTGGGCAGGATCAGGGCGCGGGCTCCGGTGACGACGTGGGAGCGGTTGAGCTTGGTCGAGACGTGCACCGTGAGGCGGGCGCGGCGCATGGCGGCCTCGGTGACGTCGGTGTCGGGGGAGGCGGAGACGAAGTTGCCGCCCATCGCGAAGAAGACCTTCGCGTCGCCGTCGCGCAGGGCGCGGATGGCCCGTACGACGTCGTAGCCGTGCTCGCGGGGCGGGGCGAAGCCGAACTCCTTCTCCAGGGCGTCCAGGAAGGCCGGGGCGGGGCGTTCGAAGATGCCCATGGTGCGGTCGCCCTGCACGTTCGAGTGGCCGCGGACCGGGCAGACGCCCGCGCCGGGACGGCCGATGTTGCCGCGCAGCAGCAGGAAGTTGACCACTTCGCGGATCGTGGGCACGGAGTGCTTGTGCTGGGTGAGGCCCATAGCCCAGCAGACGATGGTGCGTCGGGAGGACAGGACGAGGCGGAGGGTCTCGTCGATCTCCTCGCGGGTGAGGCCGGTGGCGGTGAGGGTCTCGTCCCAGTCGGCGGTGCGGGCGGCGGCCGCGAACTCCTCGTAGCCGTGGGTGTGTTCGGCGATGAAGTCCTCGTCGACCGCGCCCTCGGTCTCCAGGACGAGCTTGTTCAGGAGGCGGAAGAGGGCCTGGTCGCCGCCCAGGCGGATCTGCAGGAACAGGTCGGTGAGGGCGGCGCCCTTGAGCATGCCCTGGGGGGTCTGCGGGTTCTTGAAGCGCGCGAGGCCCGCTTCGGGCAGCGGGTTGACGCTGATGATCTTCGCGCCGTTGGCCTTGGCCTTCTCCAGGGCGGAGAGCATGCGTGGGTGGTTGGTGCCGGGGTTCTGCCCGGCGACGATGATCAGGTCGGCCTTGTAGAGGTCATCGAGCAGGACGCTGCCCTTGCCGATGCCGATGGTCTCGGAGAGCGCGGAGCCGGAGGACTCGTGGCACATGTTCGAACAGTCCGGGAGGTTGTTCGTGCCGAGTTCGCGGGCGAAGAGCTGGTAGAGGAACGCGGCCTCGTTGCTCGTGCGTCCCGAGGTGTAGAAGAGGGCCTCGTCGGGGGAGCCGAGGGCGGCGAGCTCCTCGGCGACGATGCCGAAGGCACGCTCCCAGGAGACCGGCTCGTAGTGGTCGGCGCCCTCGGGCAGGTACATGGGGTGGGTGAGGCGGCCCTGCTGGCCGAGCCAGTAGCCGCTGCGGCCGTGCAGGTCGGTGACCGGGTGCGCGGCGAAGAAGTCCGGGGTGACCCGGCGCAGGGTGGCCTCCTCGGCGACCGCCTTCGCGCCGTTCTCGCAGAACTCCGCCGCGTGCCGGTGCTCCGGCTCGGGCCAGGCGCAGCCCGGGCAGTCGAAGCCGTCCTTCTGATTGACGCGCAGGAGGGTCAGCGCGGTGCGCTTCACCCCCATCTGCTGCTGGGCGATGCGCAGGGTGTGTCCGATGGCGGGCAGCCCGGCCGCGGCACGCTTCGGCTCGACGACCTGCGGCGCGTCCTGGACCGGATCGCTCTTGGGCGGCTTGCTGGCCATCGGGAGACCCCCTCGCATGCACGTATGAAGTACGGGGCAGATCCTCCCACGCGCCAGTGACGACGACGGCGGCCGGTCCCGGGAGGTCCGCACTGTCAGTGGGGCGTGCGAGGATCGGGGGCGTGGCAGAAACAGCATCGAAGAAGACCGAGAAAGCCGCAGGTGCGGGCCGTCCGAGGCTGATGCTCATGGATGGGCACTCGCTGGCGTACCGCGCGTTCTTCGCGCTGCCCGCGGAGAATTTCACGACCGCGACGGGTCAGCCGACGAACGCGATCTATGGTTTCGCGTCGATGCTGGCGAACACGCTGCGCGACGAGGCGCCCACGCATTTCGCGGTGGCGTTCGACGTCTCGCGCAAGACGTGGCGCTCCGAGGAGTTCACGGAGTACAAGGCGAACCGTTCGAAGACCCCGGACGAGTTCAAGGGGCAGGTCGAGCTGATCGGCGAGCTGCTGGACGCGATGCACGCGCAGCGGTTCGCGGTCGACGGCTTCGAGGCCGACGACATCATCGCGACGCTCGCCACGCAGGCCGAGGCCGAGGGCTTCGAGGTCCTGATCGTCACGGGTGACCGTGACTCCTTCCAGCTGGTGTCCGAGCACACGACGGTGCTGTACCCCACGAAGGGCGTCTCCGAGCTGACCCGCTTCACTCCGGAGAAGGTCGTCGAGAAGTACGGGTTGACGCCGGCGCAGTACCCCGACTTCGCGGCGCTGCGCGGCGACCCGTCGGACAACCTGCCGGGCATCCCCGGCGTCGGTGAGAAGACGGCCGCGAAGTGGATCAACCAGTTCGGTTCGTTCGCGGACCTCGTCGAGCGTGTCGACGAGGTCAAGGGCAAGGCCGGGCAGAACCTCCGCGACCACCTGGAGGCGGTGAAGCTCAACCGCCGTCTCACCGAGATGGTGAAGGACGTCGAGCTCCCGAAGACGGTCACCGACCTGGAGCGCGCGGCGTACGACCGTACGGCGGTCGTGATGGTCCTGGACACCCTGGAGATCCGTAACCCTTCCCTGCGTGAGCGGCTCTTCGCCGTCGATCCCGGGTCGGCGGAGGCCGAGGCGGCCGCTCCGGTCGTCGAGGGTGTCGAGCTGGACGGGGCCGTGCTGGGTGCGGGCGAGCTGAAGCCGTGGCTCGCCGAGCACGACGGCAAGGCGGTCCTGGGTCTGGCCACCGTCGACACCTGGGCGCTGGGTTCGGGCTCGGTGGCCGAGGTCGCGCTCGCCGCGGCGGACGGGGCGGCGGCGTGGTTCGACCCCTCGCGGCTGGACGAGGCCGACGAGAACGCGTTCGCGAAGTGGCTCGCCGACCCGAAGAAGCCCAAGGTGCTGCACAACGCCAAGGGTGCGATGCGGGTCTTCGCCGAGCACGGGTGGACGATCGAGGGCGTGTCCATGGACACCGCGCTCGCCGCGTATCTGGTGAAGCCCGGCCGCCGCTCCTTCGCGCTGGACGCGCTGTCCCTGGAGTACCTGGGCCGGGAGCTGGGGCCCGCCGCCGCGGCCGACGGTCAGCTGGCCTTCGGCGCGGACGACCAGGCCGAGGCCGAGGCGCTGATGGTGCAGGCCCGCACGATCCTCGACCTGGGCGAGGCGTTCGGCGAGAAGCTGGCGGAGGTCGGCGCGGCCGAGCTGCTGCGCGACATGGAGCTGCCCACGTCGGCGCTGCTGGCCCGGCTGGAGCGGCACGGCATCGCGGCGGACCGGGCGCACCTGGAAGCCATGGAGCAGATGTTCGCCGGAGCCGTGCAGCAGGCGGTGAAGGAGGCCCACGCCTCCGTCGGGCACGAGTTCAACCTCGGCTCGCCCAAGCAGCTCCAGGAGGTCTTCTTCGGCGAGCTGGACCTGCCCAAGACGAAGAAGACGAAGACCGGTTACACGACGGACGCGGACGCGCTGGCCTGGCTGGCCACGCAGACCGACCACGAGCTGCCGGTCATCATGCTGCGCCACCGTGAGCAGGCCAGGCTGCGGGTGACGGTCGAGGGCCTGATCAAGACGATCGCCGCGGACGGCCGCATCCACACCACGTTCAACCAGACGGTGGCCGCGACGGGCCGGCTCTCGTCGGTGGACCCGAACCTGCAGAACATCCCGGTCCGTACGGAGGAGGGCCGCGCGATCCGCCGCGGCTTCGTGGTCGGCGAGGGCTTCGAGTCCCTCATGACGGCCGACTACAGCCAGATCGAACTGCGCGTGATGGCCCATCTGTCCGAGGACGAGGGCCTGTTGGAGGCGTTCACGTCGGGCGAGGACCTTCACACGACGGTGGCGTCGCAGGTGTTCTCGGTCGAGCGTTCGGCGGTCGACGCGGAGATGCGCCGCAAGATCAAGGCGATGTCGTACGGCCTCGCCTACGGGCTGTCGGCGTTCGGTCTCTCCCAGCAGCTGAACATCGACGCGGGTGAGGCGCGTGCGTTGATGGACACGTACTTCGAGCGTTTCGGCGGGGTGCGGGACTATCTGCGCCGGGTGGTCGACGAGGCCCGCGCCACGGGCTACACGGCGACGCTCTTCGGGCGCCGCCGCTATCTGCCCGACCTCAACAGCGACAACCGGCAGCGTCGTGAGGCCGCCGAGCGCATGGCGCTCAACGCCCCCATCCAGGGCACGGCTGCGGACATCGTCAAGATCGCGATGCTGAACGTGGACCGGGCGCTGCGCGAGGCCGAGCTCAAGTCCCGCATGCTCCTCCAGGTCCACGACGAAATCGTCCTGGAGATCGCCCCGGGAGAGCGCGCGAAGACCGAGGAACTCGTCCGCCGCGAGATGGCGTCCGCCGTTCATCTCCGGGCGCCCCTCGACGTGTCCGTCGGGGCGGGCCCCGACTGGGAATCCGCAGCGCACTAGCCTCCGGCGAACGAGACCCTGGAACCCCGGCCCAGGTTTCCGGCCTAGGACCCCGGCCCAGGTTTCCGGCCCAGGACCCCGGTCCCGGTCCCGGCCCCGGGTCCTGGCCTCGGGCCCGGTCCTGGCCTCGGGTCCGGTCCTGGCCTCGGTCCCGGTTCCGGGTCCTGGCCTCGGGTCCGGCGTCGGGCTCGGTCCCGGCCCCAGGCCTCGCGCCCCGGGCCCCGGCCGCGGGTCCCGGCGCCGGGCCGGTTCGGTCCCGGGTGGCGCTGGTCGTGGCTCCGCCCGCTCCCGGCGGCGGGTGCCCTTCGGGCGGCTTGCGCGCCGGTGTGGACAGCTGCTCCACCCCGCTAGGGGAAGCCCCCGCCCACAGGGCACCCCCCTCGCAGCCGCTTGCGGCGCAAGCCGCCCCGCGCTCCGCCTTGCGTGCTGCCCGCAGGGGATGTCTGCCTCAGCTCCGTCGTGCGAGCCGCCGCTGGGAGAGTCGCCCCCGCGCTCCGTCGTGCGTGCTGCCCGCAGGGGATGTCTGCCTCAGCTCCGTCGTGCGAGCCGCCGCTGGGAGAGTCGCCCCCGCGCTCCGTCGTGCGTGCTGCCCGCAGGGGATGTCTGCCTCAGCTCCGTCGTGCGTGCCGCCCGCTGGGAGAGTCGCCCCCGTGCTCCGCCTTGCGTGCTGCCCGCAGGGGATGTCTGCCTCAGCTCCGTCGTGCGTGCCGCCCGCTGGGAGAGTCGCCCCCATGCTCCGCCTTGCGTGCTGCCCGCAGGGGATGTCTGCCTCGGCTCCGTCGTGCGTGCCGCCCGCTGGGAGAGTCGCCCCCGCGCCCCGCCCCGCGAGCCGCCCGCAGGGAAAGTCGCCCTCCGCCCCGCCTTGCGAGCTGCCCGCAGGGTGGAGTCCTTGCGTTGGCTGCCCGTAGGGCATGAGCCCTCTTCGGTGGGCCGGAGGCGCAGGGGAGGTGGGATCCGCTCGCCCCCCGGAGGGAACCGTCACTCGCGTGGCCCTCGCAAAGACGCCCCCCGTGCAAGGGGACCGTAAGGATGCGGGCATGGGTACAAGCATGCTCAACCGTCGCACGGCGTTGGCCACAGCCGTTGTCTCGGCGCTGCTCGCGCCGGTACCCGCGGTGGCCGCGAGCGCGAGCACCGCCCAGGTGCCCGCGGCCTGCCGTTCCACCCGCAACCCCGAGCTCGCCGCCCGGATGTCCCGCGACATCAGGACGGTGCTGTCGTCACGCCAGGGCACCGTCGCCGTGGCGGTGCGCGACGACATCAGCGACCTGACCTGCGCCTTCGCAAGCGAGCGTCAGTACGACTCGGCGAGTGTCGTCAAGCTCACGATCATGGAAGCCACCCTGCGCCGCGCGGACGAGCTGCGGCGCACCCTCACGAAATGGGAGCGCGCCAACGTACGCCCCATGATCACCATCTCGGACAACACCGCGGCCCAGCATCTGTGGAACGACCTGGGCCGCACCTACCTCAGCCACTTCCTGGACCGTGTCGGAACGCGCCGCACCGAGCTCGGCCCGGCCGGCTACTGGGGCCTGACCCGCACCACGGCCGCCGACCAGATGCGGCTGCTGGGCGTGCTCACCGGCCCCCGTTCCTTCCTGAGGAGCCGCGCCTACGGCCTGAAACTGCTCAGCCAGGTCCGCGGCGACCAGCGCTGGGGTGTCCCCGCCGGCATGCCGCGCGGCGTGCAGGCGCACATCAAGAACGGCTGGCTGCCCCGGTCCACCCACGGCTGGCGCGTCCACAGCGTCGGCGTGTTCACCGGCTCCGACCGCACCTACCGCATCGTCGTCCTGTCGCACGACAACCCGACGATGACGTACGGGGTCCGCACCATCGAACGCATCGCCCAGGCCGTCCACCGCGGCCTCAACCGTGGGCGCGGCGCCGTCCAGGGCTCCACTCCGCAGAACAGGATCAGCGAGGTGTCGGACGGTTCGGCGCCGAGCGGGCCGGTGCCGGGCTGGGACGAGCCGGAGCGGGACGCCACACCCTGACCCCGACGGCGTACAGCGCGAGACCGAGCACGAGACCCGCACCCGCGCCGAAACAGAGCGCCGGGATCAACTCCCAGGGCTTCGCGCGGGCGCCCCAGTAGGCCCACCAGCGTGAAGCCCGCTGCACGGCGCCCACCAGCCCGCAGCCGCCGATGACGGAAGCCGCCAGCCACCGGTCGGAACGCGACAGCACCGGCACCCCCACCGGTTCGGCCGAGGGCGCCCGGCGCAGCGCGACGGCCACGAAGGCCACGATCACGACGGCGCCCACCAGCGAACTGCCGTACTGCGCGTAGGTGAACACCGGCGTGCCGTCGGCGTTCCGCGACAGGACGGGGACCAGCCGTACTCCCCACCGGTCGTGGTGCGTGAACGCGTCCCACACGACGTGTGTCAGCGCGCCGAGCACCGCGGAGGCGTACCACCACAGTGCCGCCGAGGAGCGCACCTGCCCGCGCGGTGTCCCGCAGCGCAGCAGGGCAGCGGGGCGGCCCTGACGGGCCCGTGGCAGCAGCGCCACCAACGGTTCGCGCACAACCAGCCAGGCACCCACCAACGCCCAGGCGACGAGCACGTCGAAGGTGAGGACACCGGTGAAGGAGTGCGTGAAGTCGCCGAACTCCATCGCTCCGGGGACCACGCTCGCCGCGTAGTAGGTCATGTCGGGGGCGAAGGAACCGGCCACGAGTGCCGCGGGCGCGAGGCGGCCGCGGCCGCTTCCGTCGCCGCGCACGGCGGGCAGTACGGCCGCCGCGTGGCTGAGGGTGAAGGGCAAAGCGTCCCCCTGTGGCAGACGTTGGTCTGACATGTCGGCCCCGGTGATCTCCGACGCCCAGTATGTGGGACGTAGGAAAATGACCGCGGGCTCCACCCTCGGGCGCGTGTTCTCTCGGACAACCCCACATGGCCAACCGGTGAAAATCGGGCACGAACGGGTGCCCGGGCGACGGAAGTTGTCGTAGGGTCGCCTGGGTCACTGAGCCAGCGAACGCACGGTGCGCGGGCGGTCGTCCACGGGAGGGGTTCACTCAATGGCGGCGCATTTCGGCAGACTGCGCAAGGGAGCGACGACCACCGCCGTGGCCGCGGTCGCGGTCGCGGCCCTGTCCGCTTCCCAGGCACCCGGAGTGACCACCGACGACCTCGGCAGACAGGCCGCCGGCGCCGCCCAGCCATCGGGGGACGCGAACACCGGCGGCGCAGGCGGCGGCGCGACCGGCGACTCGCCGTACTACACCGACCTTCCGCCGCTGAAGAGCCCCAACCCGAGCCCGTCGGCGAGCCCGGCCACCGGCACGCCCGTCTCCGTGGGCGAGGCCGAGGCCGGCATACCCGCGACCGTCCTCGACGCCTACAAGAAGGCCGAGGCCGAGCTGCGTGCCTCCAAGCCGGGCTGCAACCTGCCCTGGCAACTCCTCGCCGCCATCGGCAAGGTCGAGTCCGGCCAGGCCCGCGGCGGCCGGGTCGACGCGAGCGGCACGACGTACTCGCCGATCCTCGGCCCCAAGCTCGACGGCAACGGCTTCGCTCTGATCGCCGACACCGACAACGGCGCGTACGACGGCGACCCGGCCTACGACCGGGCCGTGGGCCCCATGCAGTTCATCCCCTCCACCTGGGCGTGGGCGGGCCGCGACGGCAACGGCGACGGCAAGAAGGACCCCAACAACGTCTACGACGCGGCGCTCGCGGCCGGCCACTACCTGTGCCGGTTCGACCGGGACCTGTCCGTGCAGTCGCAGATGAACGCCGCGATCCTGAACTACAACAACTCGACGGCGTACCTCAACACGGTTCTGTCGTGGCTGGAGTACTACCGCAAGGGCACCCACGAGGTCCCGGACGGTACGGGCACCCTGCCCTCGAACAGCAGCAACAGCCACCCCGGGGCGAGCCCCAGCCCGTCCACGCCCGCGTCCTCGACGCCGAGCACGCCGAGCACACCGAGCACACCGGGTACCTCCAAGCCGGGCACCCCCAAGCCGGGCAGCGGCGGCTCGACGAGCCCCACCCCGAAGCCGCCCGCGCCCAGTTCACCCGCACCGAGCCCGACGCCTCCCACGCCCACCCAGACGGTGGACCATCTGGAGGACGCGAACACCGGGAAGCTCACGGCGACGGCGGGCAGCGCCTTCGGTGCCAAGGTCGCCGTGCGGGCCGAGTCCAAGGCGAGCAAGGGCGTGGCGAAGGTCCGGGTGCGGTTCACGATCATCGGCGACACGGACGCCACCTTCACCGGCGGCGAGAGCGTCGCCACGGTCGTCACCGGCAGCACGGGCACGGCCACCGCGCCCGCGCTCGTGGCGGGGGAGAAGACCGGCGACTTCACCGTCCGCGCCACCGTCGTGGGCCGTGTCCTGGGCGGCCTCGACTACACGGCCACCGTCACCCCGCGCCAGGCCGACACCCTCACCCGCACCAGCGACACCGCGCTGACCTGCGTGCCGGGCGGTGAGTTCGCCGACCAGGTCGAGATGAAGGCCACCTACAAGGGTGCCGTCGCCGGCAAGGTCGCGGCCACCGCGACGCTCATCAAGTCGGCGGACGACGCGACCGAGAACGACAAGGGCCCGTACTTCAAGGACGCGGACGGCAAGACGATCCGCACCCTCACGGACCTCACGACGGACGCGGACGGCGTGCTCAAGCTCCCCAAGCTGTACGCGGACGACGCGACCGGCACGTTCCTGCTCCGCGTCAACACCACGGGCGGCGCGGTGCTGACGGTCGAGCTGAAGGTCGCCGCGGCCGCCTCGTAGGCCGTACGCGCGTCCAGGGTGCCCCTCCGCCTGTCGGCGCAGGGGCACCCTCGTTCGTGTGCGCAAGGTGTTCTCATCTAGCCCCGCCGTTGCTACGGTGCCGGATCTGACGAGGTATCAGTTCCCGATCCGCCGTCCCCCCGGGAGGCCCCGCATGCGCGCCCTCATCGCCGCCGCGACCGGTCTCGCCGTGGCGTTCGCCCTGGTGCTCACGATCACGGCCATGGGCTCACCGGCAGGCAGGACCTCGCCCAAGCCGCTGCTGACGACCGTGCCCGCGCACCCGTAGCGCTCAGGGCATCCGCAACTCTCAGGGAGGGACGCCGAGATGCGCCGCAAGGCCAGCCTGATCCTGCTCGCCTTCGCCGTGTTCTTCGCGGCGCTGTCCCCGCTGCTGCGCTGGTACGCCTTCCCGCGGCTGGCGAAGATCCCCGCCAACCAGTACCAGGACATGGTCCTGGAGGCGAAGGACGCGACCCTGCTCGACTACGGCACCATGCAGGCCAAGAAGGTCCCCAAGGTCACCATCGTGCAGACCCTGAAGGGCAACGTCGAGGCCTCCGACCGCATCGAGAGGACGGCGGGCCGCGACGTCGTCGTCTGGGACAGCCTCTCCTATGTGCAGGGCCCCGACGGGAAGATGGTCTCCAAGCTCCCCGAGCGCTACATCTTCGACGCGCACAGCCAGGACCCCGTCCACGCCACCGGGGAGTCCGTCGACGGCGACCCCGTCACACGCGAGGGCATCGAGTTCAAGTGGCCCTTCCACACGGAGAAACGGGACTACGAGTACTTCGACGCGCAGACCCGCACCTCGGCCCCCATCCACTACAAGGGCACCCAGAGCTTCCGCGGGGTCAAGGTCTACTACTTCGAGCAGACCATCCCCTGGACGAAGGTCAAGTTCCCCAAGGTCATGCCGGTCCAGGGCATCACTGCGGAGTCGGTCGCCAAGACGGGCACGACACGCTGGTACACGACCGTCCGCAAGTTCTGGGTGGAACCGGTCACCGGGGCGCCGGTCTACGGCGAGGAGATCCACAAGGAGGAGCTGCGGGGCGGCACCCTCCTCGGGGACCGCGACAAGGTGACCGCCTTCGCCGGACACGTGAAGATGCGCGAGGACTACATCAAGCACACCGTCGCCCTGGTCAAGTCCAACCGCACCCTGATCCTGCTGCTGACGTCGTACCTGCCGTGGGGCTTCCTGCTCCTGGGCGCGGCTGTGCTGTCCCTCTCCCTCTACCTGGAGGCGCGCAGCCGCCGCCCGGGCGACCCGGCCCCCACGGAGGCGGTGGAACCGGAGCCGGTCAACGCCTGAGCCGCGCGTTCGTGTGCCGGGTCGGCTCGGCGGTGGCCGGGTCCTCGGGCCACGGATGCTTGGGGTAGCGGCCCCGCAGCTCCGCCCGCACCGCCTTGTACCCGTCCTTCCAGAACGAGGCGAGGTCGGCGGTGACGGCGGCGGGGCGCCCGGCGGGCGAGAGCAGATGGACGACCACGGGCACCCCGGCGACGGCCGGTGACTCGTGCAGCCCGAACATCTCCTGCAGCTTGACGGCGAGCACCGGCTGCTCGGGGTCGACGTAGTCGATCCGGATCCTGGACCCACTGGGCACCTCGATCCGTTCGGGCGCGAGATCGTCCAGCCGGGCCGCGTCTCCCGTGGCCCAGGGCAGCAGCCGGTTCAGCGCCTGCCCGGCGTCGATCCGCGCCAGATCGGCCCGCCGCCGGGCACGGCCGAGCTCCGGCTCCAGCCATTCGTCCACACGCGCGTGGAGCGCGTCGTCGGACACATCGGGCCAGGGGTCGCCCAGGCGCAGCCGCAGAAACCCGAGCCGCCGCCGCAGCCCCTCGGCATCCGGGGACCACCGCAACAGCCCGAACCCGTCCTCCCGCAGCCCTTCGAGCAACGCCTCCCGTACGAGCCCGGGGTCGGCGTTCTTCAGCGGACGCACCGCCAGCTCCACGGCCCCGAGCCGTTCGACCCGCCGCGCGACGACGTCGCCGTCGGCCCAGTGGACCTCGTCCCCCTCGCTGAGCAGGGGCGCCGCGGCCCGCCGTGCCGTCTCCTCGTCGACCACCGCGGCAAGCCGCACACGCGCGTGCCCGGCCCCGACCGGCCGATCGGCCACGGCGACCGCCAGCCAGGGCGAGCCGCGCAGGGCCGAGCCGTCACCGATGTCGGCACGGGTGCCGTTCAGCATGAGGTACGAGCCGCCCTGGGCCTGCGCGAGCCGCTCGGGGAACGCCAGGGCAGCCACCAGCCCGACGACGCGATCGTCACCGCCACCGGCCGGCCACGGACCGCCTTCGAGCCCGCCACCGCGGGCGCTGTCCCGGGCGGGTGGGTGGGAAAGGCCCGTCGACGCGGAGCGCAGGCGTCGGGATTCGGTGCGCCAGCGGGACGCGTAGGGGTCGTCGCCGCGTCGGGCCAGTCTCCAGGCCCCGGCCAGGTCGTCGCCGTACTCGCGGGGCGGTTCCTCGCTCAGGAGGGCGACCACTTCGGCAGCGCGGTCGGCACCCACCACGGGGGCCGCGTCCAGCAGCGCGCGGGCGAGCCGGGGGTGCAGGCCCAGCCGGGACATGCGGACACCCCGTTCCGTGGCCCGGCCGGCCGCGTCCACGGCACCCACCGCAGACAGAACGGACCGCGCCGCCGCCATCGCCCCGCCCGGCGGCGGGTCCAGCAGCGCCAGCCCCGTCGCCCCGGGATCGCCCCAGCAGGCCGCCTGCAGCGCGAACGCCGTCAGGTCGGCCACCTTGATCTCAGGGGCGGGAAAACGCGGCAGACGGGCATCCTCGGCCTCCGTCCAGCACCGGTACACCCGCCCCGGCGCCTCACGCCCGGCCCGCCCCGCCCGCTGCCGCCCGGCCGCCTGCGAGGCCCGTACCGTCGTCAGCGCGCTCAGCCCGCGCGCGTGGTCCACCCGCGGCTCCCGCGCCAGCCCGGAGTCGACGACCACCCGTACCCCCGGAACCGTCAGCGACGACTCCGCCACGGAGGTCGCCAGGACCACCCGGCGCCGGTCCCCGCTCCCCGGTGACAGCACCGCGTCCTGCACGGCGGCGGGCGCCCGCCCGTGCACCTGGAGCAGGTCGACCCGGCCGCCCAGATCCTTCAGCCCGCCCGCCACCCGCGCGATCTCCCCGACCCCGGGGAGGAAGCAGAGGACGTCCCCCTCGCACTCCGCCAGTGCCCGCCGCACCACCGACGCGACATGTGTCAGCAGTGCCGGGTCGACCCGCATGCCGTGCGGCGGCCGTACCGGACGTACCGGAGGCGCCCACTCCACGTCCACCGGATACGAGACGCCCTCCGCCGCGACGACGGGGGCGTCGCCGAGCAGCCGCGCCCACCCCGCCGCGTCCGTGGTCGCCGAGGCGGCCACGAGCCGCAGCTCGGGACGGAGCGCGTCCCGTACGTCCAGGAGGAACGCCGCGACCGTGTCGGCGTCCAGATGACGTTCGTGGCACTCGTCGAGCACCACCACGTCGACGCCCGCGAGCTCCTGGTCCCGCTGGAGCCGTTGGAGGAGGACACCCGTCGTGACGACCTCCACACGCGCGCGTGGCCCCACGACCCGCTCCCCGCGCACGGTGAACCCGACGCTTTCGCCGACCTTCTCGCCGAGCAGCCACGCCATCCGCCGAGCCGCGGCCCGGGCGGCGATCCGCCGCGGCTCGGCGACCACGACCCGGCGCGCCGGCAGCCCGTCACCCGGGTGGCCGAGGAGTCCGGCGAGCGCCAGCGGTACGAGGGTCGTCTTGCCGGTCCCGGGCGGCGCCACGAGCACGGCGCTGCCGCCATCCTCCAGGGCGTCGTCCAGGGCGGGCAGGGCGCCGCGTACGGGCAGCGCGTCCAGGGCGTCGTAACGGATCACCCGTTCAGTCTCGTACGCACACGAAGATCGCCGTACCGGGGATCAGGTTTCCGCGCAGCGGGGACCAGCCGCCCCACTCCTGGGTGTTCCAGGCGGGCCACTGCGGCTCGACCAGGTCGATCAGCCGGAAGCCCCCGGCCACCACGTCCCGTACCCGGTCGCCGACCGTCCTGTGGTGCTCGACGTACACCGCGTGGCCCTCCTCGTCCTGCTCGACGTAGGGAGTGCGGTCGAAGTAGGAGGACGAGACGGACAGACCCTCGGGGCCGGGCTCGTCAGGGAAGGCCCAGCGGATCGGGTGCGTCACGGAGAAGACGAAGCGGCCGCCGGGGCGCAGCACCCGGTGGACCTCCTTCAGGACACGCACCGGGTCGGCGACGAACGGCAACGCGCCGTACGCCGAGCACGCGAGGTCGAAGGAGCCGTCCGCGAAGGGCAGCGCGCCCGCGTCGGCCTCCACGAGGGGCACCCGGCCGCCTATGCGCAGCGCGTGCTGAAGCTGGCGGTGGGAGAGGTCCAGAGCGACCGGACGGGCCCCCTGGGCGGCCAGCCAGCGCGAGCACTGGGCCGCGCCGGCGCCGATCTCCAGGATGTTCTTGTCCTTGAGGTCCTCCGGCGGGCCGAGCAGCTCGGCCTCCACCTCGTCGAGGCCCTCAGGGCCCCATACGAAACGGTCGTCCCCGAGGAACGTGCCGTGTTCTGTCTGGTAGTCGTCCGCGTTCCGGTCCCACCAGCCGCGGTTGGCGCGGGAGCTCTCCGTGACGCCCGCGTCGCGCCGGGTCGCCTCCGGCTCGGCGGGTTCGGGCTCCCGGACCTCGGAGTGTTCCGGTTCGTGGATCTGAGGCTCTTGGATGATCGGCTCCCTCGTATTAGTCTGCGGCTCCAACCGGTCTCGGGAGTGTCACGGCAGGGGCTGCCTATGGCCCGCGTGGCCTCGTGAGACAGGTTTTGTGCCGGGATTGCGGCGATCCGCCCCGGGTGTGCGCCTTCGCGCATTGACCCTGCCCGGCTGCCCCCGTATGCTACAAGTTGCGCTGCGGGCCTGCGCTCCTCAGACGTAGCAGGCTGCGCTCGCATCTGTATGTATGTCCCCTCGGTTACGAGGCGCCTCCGGGTCACCGGGTGGGCGTTTCCTGGCTGTCCGGCTTCTACAGGGCGAAACGGGCTCCCGGCGTAAGCAGTACCTACGACTCACTGTCCGTACCGGAGCCCTTTCCCACATGACGAGCAGCACCGAGACCACCTCTACCACGCCGCAGGTAGCGGTCAACGACATCGGTAACGAGGAAGCCTTCCTCGCCGCGATCGACGAGACGATCAAGTACTTCAACGACGGCGACATCGTCGACGGCGTCATCGTGAAGGTCGACCGGGACGAGGTCCTGCTCGACATCGGTTACAAGACCGAAGGTGTCATCCCGAGCCGCGAGCTCTCGATCAAGCACGACGTCGACCCGAACGAGGTCGTCGCCGTCGGTGACGAGATCGAAGCCCTTGTTCTCCAGAAGGAGGACAAGGAAGGCCGCCTGATCCTCTCGAAGAAGCGCGCCCAGTACGAGCGCGCCTGGGGCACCATCGAGAAGATCAAGGAAGAGGACGGCATCGTCACCGGTACCGTCATCGAGGTCGTCAAGGGTGGTCTCATCCTCGACATCGGCCTCCGTGGCTTCCTGCCGGCTTCTCTCGTCGAGATGCGCCGTGTCCGCGACCTCCAGCCCTACGTGGGCAAGGAGCTCGAGGCCAAGATCATCGAGCTGGACAAGAACCGCAACAACGTGGTCCTGTCCCGCCGTGCCTGGCTGGAGCAGACCCAGTCCGAGGTTCGCCAGACGTTCCTCACCACCCTGCAGAAGGGTCAGGTCCGCTCCGGCGTCGTCTCCTCGATCGTCAACTTCGGTGCCTTCGTGGACCTGGGTGGCGTCGACGGTCTCGTGCACGTCTCCGAGCTCTCCTGGAAGCACATCGACCACCCCTCCGAGGTTGTCGAGGTCGGCCAGGAAGTCACCGTCGAGGTCCTCGACGTCGACATGGACCGCGAGCGCGTCTCCCTGTCGCTCAAGGCGACGCAGGAAGACCCGTGGCAGCAGTTCGCCCGTACGCACCAGATCGGTCAGGTCGTCCCGGGTAAGGTCACGAAGCTCGTTCCGTTCGGTGCGTTCGTCCGCGTGGACGAGGGCATCGAGGGCCTGGTCCACATCTCCGAGCTGGCCGAGCGCCACGTGGAGATCCCGGAGCAGGTCGTCCAGGTCAACGACGAGATCTTCGTCAAGGTCATCGACATCGACCTCGAGCGCCGCCGCATCAGCCTCTCGCTGAAGCAGGCCAACGAGTCCTTCGGTGCCGACCCGGCCTCGGTCGAGTTCGACCCGACCCTGTACGGCATGGCCGCGTCCTACGACGACCAGGGCAACTACATCTACCCCGAGGGCTTCGACCCCGAGACCAACGACTGGCTCGAGGGCTACGAGACCCAGCGCGAGGCGTGGGAGCACCAGTACGCCGAGGCGCAGTCGCGCTTCGAGCAGCACCAGGCTCAGGTCATCAAGTCCCGCGAGGCCGACGCTCAGGCCGAGGCCGAGGGTGCCACCTCCACGAGTGCGGCTCCGGCCGCCTCCGGTGGCGGTTCGTACTCCTCGGAGTCGGACGACACCTCCGGCGCCCTGGCGTCGGACGAGGCCCTGGCTGCTCTCCGCGAGAAGCTCGCCGGCGGCCAGAGCTGAACGCAGCTCACCGCTAGGCAGTCGAACGTGACTGCCGGGCAGTAGTGCATGACTGAGGGCCCGCACCCATCTGGGTGCGGGCCCTCAGTGCGTTTCCTCCCCAGTCGTTCCCCGTCGTCCCCTTGGCCGTCCAGCGGGCCGCACGTGTGCGGTCGCAGAAACGTGCGGGATACACGAGTAACTGACGGGCCGTAACTCTTCGTTGGGAGGCTTCCCCGGTCGTTCAAGATCGAAAGGGGAGCCCCCGTCATGGCACAACCTCAGAGCGGTCCTGGCACGAGCCGGCGTTCCTTCCTGCGCAACGTGGGTCTCACGGGTGGCGCGGGCACCATGCTCGCCACCATGGGTGCCCTCGGCCTCGCGCCCACGGCCGAGGCCGCCCAGCGCGAACAGCCCTTCCGCGCCCCGCAGCCGGGCGACTTCACCCTCACCGGCCGCGGCGCCGCCAAGGTGGTCGTCGTCGGCGGCGGCATCGCCGGCCTGGCCTCCGCGTACGAACTCGGCAAAGCGGGCTACGACTGTACGGTCCTGGAGGCCAGAGGCCGCACCGGCGGCCGCAACTTCACGGTCCGCGGCGGCGACACCACCACCGACCTCCTCGGCAACACGCAGACGGCCCGCTTCAGCGACGGCCAGTACATGAACTGCGGCCCCGCCCGCATCCCCCAGTGGATGGTCACCCTCGACTACTGCCGCGAACTCGGTGTCCCCATCGAGGTGTTCACCAACGTCAACGCGGACGCGTACCTCTTCAACGAGTCCACCGGGATGAAGAAGCCCGTGCGGTACCGCACCGCGAAGGCCGATGTGTACGGCTATGTCTCCGAGTTGCTCGCCAAGGCCACCGACAAGGGAGCCCTGGACAAGGAGATGACCGCCACCGACCAGGAGAAGCTCGTCGAGTTCCTCAAGGACTGGGGGGAGCTGGGCGACAAGCTGACGTACGAGGGCGGCGAGCGCCGCGGATACACGACCGTCCCGGCCGCAGCCGGCACCCCCGGAGCGCTCCTCGGTGACGTTCCGTCTGCCTCCGGCGTCCTCGCGTCCGGTGTCGGCCGCTACTTCTCCTTCGAGTTCGGCTTCGACCAGGCGATGCTGATGTTCCAGCCGGTGGGCGGTATGGACCAGATACCGCGCGCGCTCACCAGGGCGATAGGCGCCCACCGCGTCCGTACAGGGGCCGTGGTCTCCAAAATCACCGACAAGGGGAACGGCGTTTCGGTCACCTACACCCAGTCAGGCCGTACGAAGGTGATCGAAGCCGACTACTGCGTCGGCGCCCTCCCGCCCAACATCCTCGCCAAGATCCCGCACAACCTCGGCTCCGGAGTGCAGAGCGCCCTGGAGGCGATCACTCCCTCGTCAGCGGCGAAGATCGGGCTCGAATACCGTTCCCGCTGGTGGGAGCTCGATCACCACATCTACGGCGGTATCACCGAGACCGACCAGGACGTCACGCACATCTGGCACCCCTCGTACGGCTTCCACGGCGCGCGCGGCGTGATGATCGGCTACTACAACTACGACGGCGACGCCGACTCGTACGCCGCACTCACCCCCAAGGAGCGCGAGAAGCGTGCCGTGGCGGCCGGGGTGAAGATCTACGGCGAGAAGTACCGCACCGAACTCGCGTCCTCCTTCTCGCACCACTGGCGCCAGACACCGCACCTGGAGGCCGCCTGGCACAACACCCCCGGCGGCCCCGATGACGTCCGCTACAAACCGCTGAACGAGCCCACGGGGCGCGTCTACTTCGCGGGCGACTGGCTCAGCTACACCGACGCATGGCAGCACGGGGCGTTCACCTCCGCCCGCAAGGCGGTCACCGCGCTGCACACACGCGTGCTGTCGGCGTAGGTATTTGGGGCGACGAACCCGGCGAGTGAGCCGAAGGGGCGCGCTGGTGCGCCCCGGAGGCGAACCGAGTCCCAAAAAGAGCGGTCCGGGGAATGCTCGCGATCCTCACCACGTTGTGAAGTACGAACACGAGGAGGAGCGGTCACAGTGCTTGATCCGCAGGGTTTGTACGCATGGGAGCCGAAGGGCCTGGCCGTGGTGGACATGGCACTCGCCCAGGAGTCGGCCGGTCTGGTCATGCTCTACCACTTCGACGGATACATCGACGCGGGCGAAACGGGCGACCAGATCGTCGACCGTCTGCTCGACTCGCTGCCCCACCAGGTCGTGGCCCGTTTCGACCACGACCGGCTCGTGGACTACCGGGCGCGCCGCCCGCTGCTGACGTTCAAGCGCGACCGCTGGACCGACTACGAGGAGCCCACGCTGGAGGTGCGGCTCGTCCAGGACGCCACGGGCGCGCCCTTCCTGCTGCTGTCGGGGCCCGAGCCGGACGTCGAGTGGGAGCGCTTCGCCGCCGCCGTCCAGCAGATCGTGGAGCGGCTCGGCGTCCGGCTGTCCGTGAACTTCCACGGCATCCCCATGGGCGTCCCGCACACCCGCCC
The DNA here is from genome assembly GCF_042885015.1 of Streptomyces sp. NPDC058086. Lineage (NCBI taxonomy): Bacteria > Bacillati > Actinomycetota > Actinomycetes > Kitasatosporales > Streptomycetaceae > Streptomyces > Streptomyces sp. NPDC058086. Next base: position 84,766 of record NZ_JBHVST010000042.1, read on the forward strand.
CGTGGGCCTCACCCCGCACGGCAACCGCACCGACCTGGTGCCGGGCCACCGCAGCCCCTTCGACGAGGCGCAGGTCCCCGGCAGCGCCGAGTCCCTCGTCGAGTACCGCCTCATGGAGGCCGGACACGACGTCCTGGGCGTCGCCGCGCACGTCCCGCACTACATCGCCCGCTCCCCGTACCCGGACGCGGCGCTGACCGTCCTGGAGGGCATCACGGGTGGCACGGGCCTGGTGCTCCCCGCCATCGCGCACTCCCTGCGCACCGAGGCGCACCGCACCCAGACGGAGATCGACCGGCAGATCCAGGAGGGCGACGAGGAGCTCGTGGCCCTGGTCCAGGGTCTCGAGCACCAGTACGACGCCGCCGCGGGTGCCGAGACGCGGGGCAACATGCTCGCGGAGCCGGTGGACATACCGTCGGCGGACGAGATCGGGTTGGAGTTCGAGCGCTTCCTGGCGGAGCGCGAGGGTGACGCGTAGGGGCGGGGGCGACGCGTAGGGGCGGGGGCGACGCGTAGGGCGGGAGCCGACGCGTAGGTCGGGGGCGCACGTAGGCCTCTTCGCGCTTGCGCACAGGCCCTTTTGGGGGGGGCGCGGGGGGCTTGTCACCGGCAGGCCCTAAGCTCTCGGTCATGCTGAAGGTTGGCCTGACCGGCGGTATCGGCGCCGGCAAGAGCGAGGTGTCGAGGCTGCTCGTGCGGCTCGGCGCGGTGCTGATCGACGCGGACCTGATCGCGCGGGAGGTCGTCGCGCCCGGAACTCCCGGGCTCGCGGCCGTCGTCGACGCGTTCGGGCCGGACGTGCTCGCACCCGACGGCGGTCTGGACCGCCCCAAGCTGGGCTCGATCGTCTTCACCGACCCCGAGAAACTCGCCGTCCTGAACTCGATCGTGCACCCCCTGGTGGGCGCCCGCTCCCGCGAGCTGGAGAGCGCCGCGGCCGAGGACGCCGTCGTGATCCACGACGTCCCGCTGCTCGCCGAGAACGCCCTCGGACCGCTGTACGACCTCGTGGTCGTCGTCGACGCCAGCCCCGAGACCCAGCTCGACCGTCTCGTGCGGCTGCGCGGCATGGCCGAGGAGGACGCCCGCGCCCGCATGGCCGCCCAGGCCACCCGCGAGAAGCGGCTGGGGATCGCGGACGTCGTCATCGACAACGACGTCCCCCTGGGGGAGCTGGAGGCGCGCGTACGGGAGGTTTGGGCGGATCTCGTCCGCCGGGCATACGCCCGCAAGGAATAGCCGCCCTCGACGGGGGCGTTGAACCCGTTCAGCGAGGGAAGGACTCTGCCGTGCCCGAGACCAGCGGATCGACCGGACGTACTCCGGAGACGCATGTCATCGACTTCCGTGCCGCCGAGCAACTGCTCGCCGCGCGGGACCCGCGGGGCGCGGTGAAGCTGCTCGACCCAGTGATCGCCGCGCACCCGGAGAACACCGCCGCCCGACTGCTGCGCGCGCGTGCCTTCTTCGCCGCCGCGCAACTGCGGCCCGCCGAGCTGGAGTTCACGATCGTCCTGGAGCGCGAGCCGGACAACGCGTTCGCGCATTTCGCGCTCGCCCGCACCTATGAGCGCCAGCTCCGTCCCGACCAGGCGAAGCGGCACTTCAGGCTGGCGGCGGCGCTCGACCCGAAGCCCCAGTACCTGGAAGCGGCGCGCTTCGACTCGTGAGTCGCGAGTCGTGACTCGTCGTGGCCGTCGCCGATCCGCTACGGGTGACGGTGCTCCGGAGGCCGGTACGGCGGGATGTCGCGGCCCGGCTGGTAGTGCGGCCCCTGATGGATGTGGCGCAGGATCACGGTCATGTCGACGGTGACGATCAGCCACAGCACCCCGCACGCGGCCGCCCAGCCGGGGCGTCCGACCAGCGCGAACGCGGCCGTACCGAAGATCGCCCAGACCAGTCCCCAGACACTCAGCCACAAGCGCATGCGCAGGGCGCTGCGCGCCGTCGTCGGTTCACTGCCTGTACGCATACGGATCACTACTCCGTGACGCTGATCCGTGACCATCGCTCCTACTGGAAACGTACTCTTCGTCGTGCACGTTGACCAAGGGGCCGCCGAGAGCGGGCGGCGGCCGGACCGACGGGAGGCGCGGGTGCTGCTGGAGGCGCTGCGGGCGGACGCGAGGCTCGCCGAGTGGCTGAGGGACCTGGAGAGCGAGGGCGCTCCGCGGCTGGAGGCGGTGCTCCCGGACGCGGACGAGCTGCCGGACCTCCTGCTCGACCTGACCGTGGCCCACGAGCACATCAACGAACTCGTCGCGCTGCGCGGCCGGCTGGTGGCCGACCCGGAGGCGATGACGCTCCTCGCCTGGTGCGTCGGCCGCTTCGTCCGGGACATGGGGGAGATCGGCAAGGGGTGGGAGCCGCCCGCGTTCCCCGAGTCGGCGGGGCCGCTCGGGCGCTGCTTCCACCTGTACGTCTTCGTCGCGGCGCTCCCGTACGTCCGGGCCTACCACCGCGGGCGAGGCATCCCCGACGACGTGTCCCGGCGCACCCTGGCCGACCTCGGCCGACATGTGTCCGTGCACCACAGACGGCTCGGGACGCCGGGGCTGCTGTTCCCCTGGTGGATCGCCCTGCACTTCCACGGTGAGCTGTTCCAGCTGGGCCGGCTGCAGTTCCAGCGGTCGCGGCTCGGTCGGCGCACGGGGCGGGCCGTCGCGGCGGCGGGCCTCGACGCCGGCCCTGGCGACGCGTGTCTGAGCCTGCACATACCCGACTTCCACGGGCCGCTGTCCCCCGCCGCCTGTGAGCGGTCGCTCGCGCTGGCACGGGAGTTCTTCGCCCGGCACTATCCCGACGAGCGCCTTGAAGTCGCCGTGTGCCACTCCTGGCTGCTCGATCCACAGCTCGGGCGGTATCTCCCGGCGGACTCGAACATCATCCGCTTCCAGGAACGCTTCCGGATCGCGTACCAGGAGACGACCCCGGACGACGGGGTGCCGGTCGGCTTCGTCTTCGGCGATCCGGAGCTGCCCACGCGCGCGCTGCCGCGCCGGAGCACGGTGGAGCGCGCGGTGGGGGACCATCTGCGCGGGGGCGGGCACTGGTACGTCGGGCACGGCTGGTTCGCGCTGTAGCCCGTTGTCCGGTCCACGGCGATGAGTTCCGGACGCGCCCCCGGTCTACCCCTGCGACAGCAACGCGTACCGCTTCGCACAGGAGACCCTCATGTCCGAGACCACCGTCCCCGTCACCACGCTCGCCCCCACCTCCACCACCAGCTCCTCTTCGCTGAAGACCCGCCGCGGTGCCCGGATCTCCCTGGGCGCGCTGCAGATCGTGCTCGGTCTCTTCTACGCGCTCGCGAGCGCGCTGCCGAAGCTGATCGCGCACCCGTCGGCCGCCGAGGCGTTCGACAAGCTCGGCTGGGGCAGCACGGGGATGTACCTCATCGGCGCGCTCGAACTCGCCGGAGGCCTCGCCCTGCTGATCCCGCCGCTGTCCTCGGTGGCGGCGGTGGCGCTCAGCGCGCTGATGGTGGGCGCCTTCGTCGTGAACGTCACCGTCATCCACGGGCCGTACGTGGCGACCCCGCTCGTCCTGATCCTGCCGCTCGCGCTGATCGCGTGGGCCAGGAGGGGCCACACCACCGAGCTGGTCCGGTGGGTGCGGCGACGGGTATGACCCGGTGACGGCGCACGACGGCCGTACGACGTCGGGGGGGGGCCCAAATCGCCCGGGGGCCCCCCCCGGGCGGCGGGGGGCGCGCCGGGGGGTGGCGGGGGGGGGGGGGCGACGGCGCCGTGGCGGTGCG
>NZ_JBHVST010000043.1:0-87851 GCF_042885015.1 Streptomyces sp. NPDC058086
CACCCCACCCCGCCCACCCGGGCCTGTATCGCTCAGCCCGTCCGGCGATTGAGGACGAGGCCGTTCAGGCAGATGGGGGTCCGGGGCGCAGCCCCGGCGGGGTGGAAGGGGCGGAGCCCCTGGGATGGGTCGGGTAGGGGCGGCGGGGGCGAGGGGAAGGGGGCGAGCCCCGGTAAAGTTCGGGCCATGCGTGATCTCGGGGCGGGGTTCGGTTATCTCATACAGGGCCAGCGATGGGTGGCACGGCACGGGAAGCAGTACGGGTTCGGACTGCTGCCGGGCCTGATCACCCTCGTGCTGTACGCGGCAGCGCTCGTCACCCTCGCCCTGTACGGCGAGGACTTCGTCACCTGGTCCACCCCCTTCGCCGACGACTGGTCCAACCCCTGGCTGGGCCTCTTCCGCGGCTTCCTCACCGCCGTACTCTTCGCCCTCGCCCTCCTCCTCGCCGTCCTCACCTTCACCGCCGTCACCCTCCTCATCGGCCAGCCCTTCTACGAGTCCCTCTCGGAGAAGGTCGACAGGGACGTCTCCCCGGACGGCACGGCCCCGGAGTCGGGCCTCCCGCTCTGGCGCGAGCTGTGGATCTCCGCGCGAGACAGCCTCCGCATCCTCGTGCGGGCCGCCGTCTGGGGCGTCCTCCTCTTCGCCCTCGGCTTCCTCCCGTTCATCGGCCAGACCGTCGTCCCCGTGATCGGCTTCTTCGTCACCGGCTTCTTCCTCACGGAGGAACTGACCGCCGTCGCCCTCCAGCGCCGAGGCGTCGACCTCCGCGACCGCCTCACCCTGCTCCGTTCCCGCAAGACGCTGGTCTGGGGCTTCGGCACCCCGCTGGGCCTCGCCTTCCTGGTCCCGTTCGTCGCCGTCTTCCTGATGCCGGGCGCGGTCGCGGGCGCCACACTGATGGCCCGCGACCTGCTGGACGAGGAGACGGGCGAACCGGACGACGACCACGACCACCACGGCGGCCACGACAACCACGACAACCACGAAGAACGCGCCGCCGCGTGACCGCGATCCCCACCGGCCCCGGCATCACCCCCGCGTCCGCCCCGTCCCCCTGACGGCCGACGCGCTCGCGTCCGCGGCCACCGTCACGATCGCCCGCACCTGGGCGATGATGTCCAGCCGGTTCTGAACGAACTCGGGGTCCGTGACCGTCCCCGTCGCCGGGTCCGTGTTGCCCGTGCCGAACTGCAGTACGGGTGTGTGGACATGCCCGCCGGGCAGGCTGTCGTGCAGTCCGAGGCGGTCGCGCAGCAGCGTCGCGCGGTAGGCGATCTCGTTGGAGAGGTAGTCCCCGCCGCCCCCGGCACGGGCCGTCGAACCCGGAGTCGGGCCGTCGGGACGTACGACCGGATCGGTGCCTCCCGCCGGGATCTCGGTCACCGAGGTGTGGTCGTACACGGGGAAGCGGCCCGTGGCCGCGGCCACGATCCGCGCGTACGGGAGTGTCGTCGACGTCCATTGCGGCTGCGAGGCCGGGTCGCTGACGGGGATCGTCTCGGTCCGGGAGACGTTCTCGTTGTCCGGGAAGCCGCCCCGCCAGGCTCCGTTGGTCCGTTCCACGTCGAAGCGCCCGACGCGGCCCTGGCTCACCGTGGTGAACAGATCCACGCGCGGGAGCTGGCGGCGCAGTGTCCGCTCCACCGTGCCCTGGGCGAAGTCCTGCCAGCGGACCGGGAACACGGCGGTCTCGATGCGCGCCGGGCCGTCCGCGGTCTGGATCGTCGTGCCGTCCAGGGCGAGGGCGGTGGCCCCGGACGGGTTGGAGATCCGGACGTCGCGGTCCAGCGTGAACGGGTCGAACCCGGTGAGCAGGATCCGCTTCACGCCCTTGGCGCGCGGATAGCGGATGGCGTTCTCGCCGCGCGAGTTCTCCTCCAACTCGGCCAGAAGTTCGGCGCGTTGTGTGTCGGTGAGCCCGAACTCCGGCTCCCACTGGCGCACTTCGCGCGTCATGCCCAGCCGCGCCCAGTACAGAGGCCGGTCGTCGTCCCGGCTCAGGTCGCCGCCCGCCGGGCCCCGCCCCTGCGCCCGGTCGACGGCCCGCCGCCACAGCCGCGCCCCCTGCCGTACGACGACACGCTCGGCCTGCCCGAACGAGCCCGCCCGCTCCAGCGCCCGCGCGAACCCGGGGGTCACCGTGTCGAATCCGGAGCGCCGCAGGATCTCCTGGGGAGCGGCCCGGTCGAGGCGCTGTTCCTCGACGGTGGCGGGGGTCGCCGCTGTCGCCGACGCGGTGGGCGCCGCGGCCAGGCCGCCCGCCAGGGCCAGTCCGAGTACGCCTGCGCCGAGCCGAACGCGTATGTAGGTCAAGGGAGTTCATGCCTTCCGTCGCCGTGGGGTGCTGCCGGACGGCCGCAGTATCGCGTGACGGAGGGGACGTGCGCCATGAGGTGTGGCACCGGCAGCCGAAGTGGCTGGGGCGGCGGGTGGCTCAGGTGGGCAGGTGGGTCGCCGCCTCCCGCAGTGCCCCCAGGAATGCCTGCGCCGCCGGTCCCAACGACCGGCCCCGCACCGTCGCCGCGTACACCGCCCGCGCCGGCGCCCCCTCGTCGCGCACCGGAAGCAGCGCGATGTCCGGGCGTACGGACTCGGCGGCGAGTGCCGGGACCAGGGTCACTCCGAGCCCGGCGGCGACGTACCCCTGCTTGGCCGTCCACTCGGCCACGACATGCGCGACGCGCGGGCGGAAGCCGTGCCGCAGGGCCGCGTCCAGGAGGGTGCCCTCGGGGCGCGAGGAGCCGGATATCCAGTCTGCGTCGGCGAGTTGGGGGAGACGGACGGAGGGCTCGGCGGCGAGCGGATGGTCGGCGGGGACGGCGACGTACAGGGACTCGTCGAGGAGGTGGTGCAGGGTGTACGGGTCCAGCGGGGCGCGGCCCGTCGTGGAGACGATCGCCAGGTCGAGGCCGCCCGCGGAGAGCCGCTCCAGGAGCACGGGCGTCAGGCCCTCCTCGCGGGTGAGCCGCACCCCCGGATGGCGCACGCGGAACGCGGCGATGGCACGGGGCACGAGCGCGGCGTCGGCCGTGGCGAACGCGCCGAAGCACAGTCGGCCGCCCGCGACCCGCCGCAGCGCGGCCAGTTCGCGGTCCGCGCCGTGCAGCCGCTCGACCACCGCCTCGGCGTGCGGCACGAGGACCCGCCCGGCCTCCGTCAGCCGTACGCCCCGGGGCAGCCGGTCGAAGAGCGGGGCTCCGCCGAGCGCCGACTCCAGCGAGGAGATCTGCCGGGACACCGCGGACTGTGTCCAGCCGAGGGTCCGCGCGGCCACCGTGAACGAACCGTGCCGGGCGACCTCCAGGAAGACCCGCAGCCAGGTGGTGGAGAGGCCGGGTACGGCATGCGGGTTGGGCATGAGAGCCATGCTAGACATTCGCTTGTCGCATCACGCGGGCCCGCCTAGCGTCGAAGGCATGGAAAAGATCGCATTCCTCGGGCTCGGGCACATGGGCGCCGCGATGGCGCGCCGACTCCTCGCCGCGGGATTCCCGCTGACCGTCTGGAACCGCACCGCCGAGAAGGCCGAGCCGCTGGTCGCCGAGGGCGCCACCCTCGCCGCGTCCCCGGCCGAGGCCGTACGGGACGCGGACGTGGTGATCACCATGCTCGCCAACCCGGCCGCGCTCGACGCGGTCGCGGACGCCATCCTGCCGGAGCTGCGCCCGAACGCCACCTGGGTGGAGATGTCGACCGTCGGCCCCGACGTGGTCAAGGAGCTGGCCGCCCGGGTCGGGGAGGGCGTGACGTTCGTCGACGCGCCCGTGGCGGGCAGCACCGACAGGGCGGCCGCCGGGCAGCTCGGCATCCTCGCGGGCGGCGACGCGGCGGGCGTCGAGCACGTACTCGCCCACCTCGGCACCGTCACCCGCACCGGCCCGCTGGGCTCCGGCGCCGCGCTCAAGCTCGTCGTCAACACGGCCGTGCTCGGCGGGGTCGCCCTCGTCGCCGAGTCCATGGCTCTCGCGGACAAGCTCGGCATCGACGAGAGCGTGGCGCGCGCCGCGCTCGCGAACGGCCCGCTCGGCGGCGCCGTCGGCCGCGCCTTCGCCGAGGACGTGCACTTCGCCACCGCGCTCGCCGCCAAGGACGTCGCCCTCGCCACGAAGTTCGCACAACTCCCCGCACTGGAAGCGGTGTTGGAGCAGTACAAGCGTGCCGCCGCCGATCCCGCCGTCGCCGGCGCGGACATCGCGAAGGCCGTCGAGCACATCCGTCACTCCGCCTGAGAGGGCCGCCCATGCAGATCACGCTCGACAACCCGCCCTCGGCGCCGGGTCCCGCCAACGGCTACTACTCCCAGGTGGCCCGGATCGAACTGCCGGGCGCGGGAGCCCTGTTGTACCTCTCCGGACAGGTCGCGGACGGCGCCGACCTCACCGAACAGAGCCGCGGGGTCTTCGAGACCATCGACGCCCTGCTGAGGGCGCACGGGGCGGGCCTGGCGGACATCATCAACATCCGTACGTATCTGACGGACATCACCCAACTCCCCGCCTACGGTGCGGTACGCGCCCAGTACCTCACCGGCGCCCCGCCCACCAGCATGACCTTCGAGGTCTCCCGTCTCTTCAAGCCGGAGGCTCTCATCGAGATCGAGGTCGTGGCCGCCGTACCGGCCGTACCGGCCCCGCGTGACGCACACGGGCCGGAATGATCCCTTCCGGGTGATACTGCCGCCCATGAAGGCAGCGAACCTGGGCGTCCTCTTCCTCATCGAACTCGGCGCCCTCGCGGCCGTCGGGTACTGGGGCTTCACCCGCGACGCGGCGACGCCGCTGACCTGGCTCCTCGGCCTGGGCGCCCCGGCCGTACTGATCACGCTGTGGGCGCTGTTCGGCTCGCAGAAGGCGTCGTACAAGACGCGCGGCGCGGTCCGCGTCGGTTTCGAACTGCTCTGGTTCGGGGCCGGTGTGGCCGCGCTGGCCTTCGCCGGGGTCTACGGGTGGGCGATCGCCTTCGCCGTCGTCTGTGCGGCGAGCAAGACGCTGGCCGTGATCTGGCACCAGTAGCGCAGACAGTGGCGCAGACGCAGACGCAGACGCAGACGCAGACGCAGACGCAGACGCAGACGCAGGCGCAGGCGCAGGCGCAAGGGCAGGCGGTGGCGGTGGCGGTCGGCTTCAGTCCTCGCCGAGCAGCGCCGAGAACGTCTGGATGATCCCGGGCCGCATGGCGTTGTACTCGACCAGTGAGGCGAGCAGGTCGACCCGCCACCGGGTGTCGGGCACGGCGTCCCACTGGTCCCGCTCCTTGAACACCGCGACGAGCAGCGCGTCCTTCGTCGGGAAGTAGTGCGGCAGCCCCTGCTGGGTCGGCCCCACGCGCTCCGCGACCGACGCCATGCTCGCGCCCCGGTGGCCGCGCTCGGCGATCACCTCCAGGGCCGCCCGGACGATCTCGGCGCGCCGCTCCCTCCTTTGCGGCTGAACCGCCGCCGCTCTCGCGGACGTGGTTGCTCGCCGTGGGGGGTGCTCAAGTGATGGTTGCGGTTCCGATTCCTCTGCCGGTGGCCGAGGCAGGATTGAGGCGTCCACGGACTTCAGCGAGGAGGCACCGCGATGGCGGGAACGCGCACACCGGCCGACGAGGCCCGCGAGGCGGTCGTCGAGGCGGCCCTCGGCAAGCTCGACCTGGACACGAAGACGAGGCTGCTCGCCGGGCAGGACATGTGGTCGCTGCCCGCGCTGCCCGAGATCGGCCTCAAGTCCCTCGTCATGTCCGACGGCCCGATCGGCGTACGCGGTGTCCACTGGACCGCCGACGACCCGTCGATCGCGCTCCCCTCGCCGACCGCGCTCGCCGCCACCTGGGACCCGGCCCTCGCCCGCCGGGCCGGCACCCTGCTCGCCCAGGAGGCCCGCCGCAAGCAGGTCCACGTCCTCCTCGCGCCCACCGTCAACCTGCACCGCTCCCCGCTCGGCGGGCGCCACTTCGAGGCGTACAGCGAGGACCCGTACCTGACCGGCGAGATCGGTTCCGGCTATGTCCAGGGCGTCCAGTCGGGCGGCGTCGGCACCACCGTCAAGCACTTCGTCGCCAACGACGCCGAGACCGACCGCTTCACGGTGAACAACCTGCTCTCCGAACGCGCCCTGCGCGAGCTGTACCTGGCCCCCTTCGAGGCCATCGTCGCCCATGCCCACCCCTGGGGCGTCATGACCGCCTACAACACGGTCAACGGCACCACGATGACCGAGCACCACCACCTCGTGAACGAGATTCTGCGCGGCGAGTGGGGCTTCGACGGCTTCAACGTCTCCGACTGGACCGCCGCCCGCGCCACGGTCGGCGCCATCGAGGGCGGTCTCGACGTCGCCATGCCCGGCCCCCGGACCGTGTACGGGGAGGCGCTCGCCGCCGCCGTCCGCACGGGTGAGGTCGAGGAGGCCAAGGTCGACGACGCCGTCCGCAACGTCCTGCGGCTCGCCGCCCGCGTCGGCATCCTGGAGGGCGCCGAGCCGGTCGTCACCGAACCGCCCGGGACCGTGGACGGCGAGGCCCTGGCCCGCGAGATCGCCCGGCGCTCCTTCGTCCTCGTGCGCAACCAAGGGGCTCTTCCGCTGGGGGAAGGGCTCGGCGAAGGGCACGGTGAAGGGCACAAGGTCGCCCTGATCGGCGCCGCCGCCCGCGACGCCCGCGTCCTCGGCGGCGGCTCCGCCACCGTCTTCCCCTCCCGGGTCGTATCGCCCTTCGACGGCCTCACCGCCGCCCTCCCCGAGGGCAGCCTCACGTACGCCGTCGGCGCCGACCCGAACGAGGAACTCGCCGTCGCCGACAAGGGGTTCACCCTGCGGGCCGTCTGCCGTGACCGGGCCGGCACGGTCATCGGCACCGGCTCGGCCCCGGGCGGCCAGATCCAGTGGATGGGCAACGACCTTCCTGAAGGCGTCACCCATGCCACCCTCCACAGCGTCGAACTGACCGGCACCTTCACCCCGCGCGAGAGCGGCACCCACACCCTCGGTATCAAGGGAGTCGGCGCGTTCACGCTCACCGTCGACGGCACGGTCCACTTCGACGACATCCAGCGCAGCACGAAGGATCTCCCCTTCGAGGCGTTCTTCGGCGCTCCCGTCGAGCGCGCCCAGGTGGATCTCGTCGCCGGTGAGAGGTACGAGGTGGCGCTGCGGCACGTCATCGTCGTCCCCGAGGGCGCGCCGCTGAAGGTGGTCGGCTTCGCGCTCGCCCACCAGGACCCGCGCCGCGACCCCGACGAACTCATCGCCGAGGCCGTCGAAGCCGCCCGCGCCGCCGACACCGCCGTCGTCGTGGTCGCCACCACCGACCGCGTGGAGTCCGAGGGCTTCGACCGCAAGGACCTGCGGCTGCCGGGCCGGCAGGACGAGTTGGTGCACGCCGTCGCCGCCGCCAACCCGAACACCGTCGTGGTCGTCAACGCCGGCTCCCCGGTCGAGCTGCCGTGGCGCGAGGAGGCCGCGGCCGTACTGCTCAGCTGGTTCCCCGGCCAGGAGGGCGGCGCCGCCCTCGCCGACGTCCTCACGGGCGCCCACGAGCCCGGTGGCCGGCTGCCCACCACCTGGGGCTCCCTCGCGGCCGCCCCGGTCACCCAGGTGGCCCCGGCCGGCGGCGAACTCCCATACACCGAGGGCGTGTTCATCGGCTACCGCGCCTGGGAGAAGGAGGGCAGGACCCCCTCGTACGCCTTCGGGCACGGCCTCGGCTACACCGACTGGACGTACGAGTCGATCGAGCTCGACGGCGGCGACGGCGGCGACGGCGGTGCCGGTTCCGGTTCGGGTTCCGGTTCGGGTACGACGGTCACGGTCCGTGTCCGCAACTCCGGTGCGCGTCCCGGGCGCGAGGTCGTCCAGGTCTATCTGGCGCCCGTCGAGGCCGACGCCGAGCGTCCGGCCCGATGGCTCGCCGCCTTCGCGGGCGTCGAGGCGGGCCCCGGCGAGAGCGTCGACGTCGGCCTCGTACTCCCGCGCCGAGCCTTCGAGGTCTGGGACGAGAACACCGGAGCCTGGGTGTTTGTGAAGGGTTCGTACGAGGTTGCGGCGGGTCGCTCGATCAGTGACCGTCGGGTCTCGGCGACGATTAACGTCTGACGCGGGACGAGTCCACCCAGAGCAGCCCCGGTCCGGAACCTGACATCCGGACCGGGGCTCGTCGGTTCTCGGCCACCTGTGGCAGACTCGCGGGCCGGAACACGCCGGTTCGGGGGAGAACAACGCATGTACCCAGGTCAGCAGCCAGGCCCGTACCCGCCACAGGGGCCGTATCAGGGGCAGCAGCCCTACTACCCGCCTCCGCAGCCAGGCCCGTACCCGCCTCAGCAGGGCCCGTACCCGCCTCAGCAGGGCTACCCGCAACAGCCGCAGCAGCCGTACCAGCCCTATCCACCCGCCCCTCCCCAGTACCAGCAGCAGCCCCAGGCCCCCCAACAGCACCTGGGCGACGGCGAGATGCGGCTGGACCCCAGCCTCACCCCCGACCAGCGACAGCTGGTGGTGCGCATCCAGCAGCAGGCGAAGACGTACGCGTACGGCTTCGTCCTCGGCATCCCGCTGACCTTCGGCGGCGCCCACTACGGCATCACGCGGACACCGATCGGCTTCGCGGCCACGGCCGTCGGACTGGTCGCCGTGGCCGTCGGCCTCTTCGCCATGACACGGATGCGGGCCCTCAAGCAGCAGCTGCGCCTGATCACCCCGGACGCCTGGCGCTCCCCGGCCGCGCATCTGCCGGGCGCCCGCAAGGCCGCCACCCTTGCCGCGTACCTCAACGGCGTACTCGTCCTGCTGTCCTTCGCCGCCGCCGGCTATCTGCTCTACAAGGGCGCCGGATGGGGCGCGTACGGCAACTCGTTCGGCTTCGGCGCCCTGGTGCTCGGCGCGTTCATCCCGTTCGGCATGGGCATCGCCGCCGCCACGACGATCCCGCAGCTGCTGCGGGTGATCCCGGCCGGTGCCAAGGTCGGCCGGAGCCTGTACTCGATCATCATGGTGCTGGCCACCACCGTGCTCGTCGAGGGGATCAAGGGCAAGGCCCCGCTGCCCGCGCTGACCGGCGCCGTGGTGCTCGCGGTCTGCCTCGGCGCGATGACCCTGCTGGGCAGGGCCACCAAGCGGATGCGCGGCGAGAGCGTCTGACGGTCGGTCGCCGGCTACTGGCCGCGGACGCCGAACCCGTACACGGTCTGCGACCGGTACACCCCGCCCGGCCTCAGTTCCGTGCTCGGGAACTGCGGCCGGTTGGGGGAGTCGGGGAAGTGCTGGGTCTCCAGCGCGACGCCGTCGCCGGGGGCGAAGGGGTGGCTCAGGTGCTCCGCGGTGTACAGCTGGAGCCCGGGCTCGGTGGTCGCGACGGTCAGCGTCCGTCCGCAGGACGGGTCGTACAGCTCGGCGACCTCGACGGCGGTCTCCGTGAGCCCCTTGTCGAGCACGAAGTTGTGGTCGTAGCCGGCGCCGACCTTCCGCGCCGCACGGAAGTCGAACCGCGTCCCGTCGACGGCGTCCAGCGCCCCGGTGGGGATCAGATCGGCGTCCACCGGCGTCAACCGCGAGGCGTCCAGCCGGAGTTCGTGGCCGCCCGCGTTGCCCGTACCGGCCAGGTTCCAGTACGTGTGGTTCGTCAGGTTCACCACGGTCGGCGCGTCCGTGACCGCCTCGTACGCGATCCCCAGCGCACCCGCCTCGTCCAGCGTGTACGTCACCGAGACCTCCAGACGGCCCGGGAAGCCCTCCTCGCCGTGCGGGGAGACCCGGGTGAGGCGCAGCCCGTGATCGACCGGCTCCGCGTCCCACACCCGCTTGTCGAAGCCGCGCTCGCCGCCGTGCAGGGAGTTGGGCGGGTTGTTCTGCGCCAGGTGACAGGTGAGGCCGTCGAGGAGGAAGCGGCCGCCGGCGATCCGGTTCGCGTACCGCCCGACCAGCGCCCCGAAGTACGGCCCCGTGTGCGTCAGATAGCCGTCGAGGTCGGAGAACCCCAGCACCACGTCCGCGCGCACCCCGTCCCGGTCCGGGACCTCGACCGACTGGACGATCCCGCCGTACGTCAGGATCCGCACCCGCACCCCTGCGCGCTCCAGCGTCCAGCGGTGGACCGGGGTGCCGTCGGTAAGAGTGCCGAAGAATTCGCTGTGCATGATCGAAAGCCTAGGCCAAGGATCCGAACGACAGGGCCTAGGACCTGTCGTTCGGATCAGGTCGTTTCAGGAGACGTCGCTTGATCGCCGCAGATGTGCGTGCCAGACCCCGCGGCCCAGGCCTGATCCGAACGACAGGGCCTAGCTCACCGGCTTCGTCGCCGTCACCACCCGATAGGCCATCTCCGCGAGCCGCGCCTGCCCGTCCCTGCTCGGGTGGAACCAGTCCCAGTGGCTCAGCTGGTCCGTGCCGAACCGGTAGTCGAAGACCGCGCCCCCGTCGAAGCGGCAGTGCTGGTCCTTGGCGCACACCTCCTTCAGGACCTGGTTGTACGCCTCCACCCGGTCCTGCACCGTCGTGCGCCGCCGCATCGCCGTCGTGGTCAGGGAGTCCGCGTCGCTCAGCATCGAGGGGCAGATGCCCAGCTTCCAGATCTGCTTGCCCAGCGGGTTGCTCCGCCCCTCGGACCACAACCGCTTCAGATCCGGCACGCTCGACACGTACACCTGGGTCTTGGGCAGCGCATCGCGCAGCGTGTCCATGGCGTCCTCGAACTCGGCGCGGAACTCGGCGACGGGGGTCATCGCCGACACCGACGAGCGGCAGGCGTCGTTCGCGCCCGCCATCACGGTCACCAACTCCGGCTTGTTCGTGACGGCCTGTGCCATCTGGTCGGGGAGATCCGCCATCCGGGCGCCGGTCACCGCGTAGTTCCAGCTGCGCTCGGCGGCCCCGGCCTGCCCGAGCAGCCGTACGGCGAGGCTCTTGACCTTCGTGTCGCTGCCCGTCGCCCAGGACACCTCCGGACAGTCGGACAGCACGGTGCACGCGTCGAAGCCGCGGGTGATGGAGTCCCCGACGGCGGCCATCGACTTCGGGCTGCGGTCCCAGGCGGGGGTCGGCTTCGGGAACGCCTTGGCCGTCGTGCCCCGGGGCGCCGGGGAGTTGTCACCGACGGCGTCGCAGCCGGCGACGGCGACACCCAGGAGAGCCGCCGACGCGATGGCGAGGACGGCCCGAGAACGGTGACTCCTGTGACGCATCCCCTGGTCCCCTCGTTCGTCAAGCACGATTGCTCGGCACCATTGCTCAGCACCCCTGCGACACGGTTGGCCGACACCCCGCAGTACACAACCGGTCGCACCGCGTCCCCTTGGGTGAAACCTCAATGTTTCTGGGCGCTGGGACCGACGGTACGTCACACTCCTTGCGCCGCCGCACGGTAGCCTCGCCACGTGGCCGCCCTGCCACTGCCTTTCCGCTAAGTTACAAGATGTCTCGCTCTGTCCGGAGGCCCCAGTGACGACACGTGGAGTTCTCTACGTGCACTCCGCGCCCCGTGCGCTGTGCCCGCACGTCGAGTGGGCGGTCGCGGGCGTGCTCGGTACCCGCGTCAACCTCGACTGGATCCGGCAGCCCGCCGCGCCGGGCACCTGGAGATCCGAGTTCTCCTGGAAGGGCGAGGTGGGCACCGCCTCCAAGCTGGCCTCCGCGCTGCGCGGCTGGCAGATGCTGCGCTTCGAGGTCACCGCCGAACCCTGCCCAACGGCCGAGGGCGAGCGCTACAGCTGCACCCCCGAACTGGGCATCTTCCACGCCGTCACCGGAATCCACGGCGACATCCTGATCCCCGAGGACCGCCTGCGCGCCGCCCTCCTGCGCTCCCAGCGGGGCGAGAGCGACCTGGAGTCCGACCTCGCCAAACTCCTGGGCAAGCCCTGGGACGACGAGCTGGAACCCTTCCGCTACGCGGGAGAGGGCGCTCCCGTCCGCTGGCTCCACCAGGTGGTCTGACCTGACAAACGGGCGTGAGGGGAAGCTTTTAGGGGCGCGGGGAACTGCGCGACCAGCCCCCACACACCCGCACCCGACGAACAAGCAAATGTGGCCCGAACTCCACCAGGGAGTCCGGGCCACACCCGTTCAGTACACCTACCGCAAATCTCAGACCGTACGGAACGCCAGCACCACGTTGTGCCCACCGAACCCGAACGAGTCGTTCAGAGCCGCGATACGGCCCTCGACAGGCAGCTTGCGAGCCTCCCCGCGCACGATGTCGGCGTTCGCCTCGGCCTCGGGGTCGAGGTTCTCCACGTTGATGGTCGGCGGAGCGATCCGGTGGTACAGCGCCAGCACCGACGCCACCGACTCCACACCCCCGGCGCCACCGAGGAGATGACCGGTCATCGACTTGGTCGCGGAGACCGCCATGTGGTCGGCCTCGTCACCGAAGACCTTGCGCAGCGCCTTCAGTTCCGCCACGTCGCCGGCGGGCGTCGAGGTCGCGTGCGCGTTCACGTGCACGATCTCGGCCGGGTCCAGGTCGGTGTTGTCGAGCAGGTTCTGCAGGGCGCGGGAGATGCCGCGCCCCTCCGGCTCCGGCTGCACGATGTCGTGGCCGTCGGCGGAGATGCCCTGGCCGACCGCCTCCGCGTACACCCGGGCGCCGCGCGCCGCGGCGTGCTCGGCGGACTCCAGGACGAGGACGCCGGCGCCCTCACCGAGGACGAAGCCGTCACGGGCCACGTCGTAGGGGCGCGAGGCGCCCTGCGGGTCGTCGTTGTTCTTGGACATCGCCATCATGTTGCCGAACGCGGCGATGGGCAGCGGGTGGATCGCCGCCTCCGTACCACCGGCGACGACGACGTCGGCGCGCCCGGTGCGGATCATCTCGATGGCGTAGCCGATGGCCTCGGCGCCCGAGGCGCAGGCCGAGACGGGGGTGTGCACGCCGGCGCGGGCGCCGACGAGCAGGCCCACGTTGGCGGACGGGCCGTTCGGCATGAGCATGGGAACGGTGTGCGGGGAGACGCGGCGGACGCCCTTCTCCTTCAGCACGTCGTACTGGTCGAGCAGTGTCGTCACGCCACCGATGCCGGAGGCGATGACGGTGCCGAGCCGGTCCGGGTCGACGGAGGCGTCGTCGCCGGCCTTGTCGGTGAAACCGGCGTCGGCCCAGGCTTCCTTGGCGGCGATCAGAGCGAACTGCGCCGAGCGGTCGAGACGGCGGGCCTGTGGGCGGGGGATGACCTCGCCGGGCTCCACGGCGATCTGCGCCGCGATACGGACCGCCTGGTCGGCGGCCCAGTCCTGCTCCAGGGCGCGGACACCGGACTTGCCGGCGACCAGGCCCTCCCAGGTAGAGGCTGCGTCGCCACCCAGCGGTGTGGTTGCGCCGATACCGGTGACGACCACGGTGCGATTGGTCGGGCTCACGGGAATTCTTTCTCCAAATACGAGGATTCAGCGGCGCCACCGCCGGGTGGCGGGGCAACGGACTGATCAGCGGACCGGGCCAGGGCGAACCGGGCCCGATCGCTGGATCAGGCCTGGTGCTTGAGGATGTAGTCGGTCGCGTCGCCGACGGTCTTGAGGTTCTTGACGTCGTCGTCCGGGATCTTGACGTCGAAGCGCTCTTCGGCGGCGACGACGACCTCGACCATGGACAGCGAGTCGACGTCCAGGTCGTCGGTGAAGGACTTGTCCAGCTGGACGTCCTCGGTGGGGATCCCGGCGATCTCGTTCACGATCTCGGCGAGACCTTCGACGATCTCTTCCTGAGTGGCGGCCATGTCAGGCGCTCCTTCGGTGTGTATCCAGAGAGGGTTGGCGGTATTCCGTACGGACCGGATGATCCGGCACGGAGTGCCTAAGGGAGGGTAACGACCGTCGCGGCGTACACGAGACCCGCCCCGAAGCCGATGACGAGCGCGGTGTCGCCGCTCTTCGCCTCGCCGGTCGCCAGAAGCCGCTCCATCGCGAGCGGGATCGAGGCGGCCGAGGTGTTGCCGGTGGTGCGTACGTCACGCGCGACCGTGACGTGCTGCGGCAGTTTCAACGTCTTCACCATCGAGTCGATGATCCGCTCGTTGGCCTGGTGGGGAATGAAGACGTCCAGGTCGTCCGCGGTGATTCCGGCCGCGTCCAGCGCCTGCTGGGCGACCTTCGCCATCTCGAACACGGCCCAGCGGAACACCGCCTGGCCCTCCTGCGTGATCGCAGGGAACTTGATCTCGCCCTTGGAGTCGAGCGGAAGCTCCGACACGTCGCCGATGCGGAAACGGTCCCACGGCACGGTCTGCTTGATCGTGCCGGCCTTGTCGCCCTCGCTGCCCCAGACGGTCGGGCCGATGTGCGGCTCCTCGGAGGGGCCCACGACGACCGCGCCCGCGCCGTCACCGAACAGGAAGGCCGTCGCACGGTCCTCCAGGTCGGTCAGGTCGGACAGTCGCTCCACGCCGATGACGAGGACGTACTCCGCGGAACCCTCGACGATCATGCCCTTGGCGAGCGTGAGGCCGTAGCCGAAGCCCGCGCAGCCGGCGGAGATGTCGAAGGCGGCGGCCTTCTGCGTGCCGAGCTTGTCGGCGATCTCGGTCGCGACGGCCGGAGTCTGGCTGAAGTGCGAGACGG
The DNA here is from genome assembly GCF_042885015.1 of Streptomyces sp. NPDC058086. Lineage (NCBI taxonomy): Bacteria > Bacillati > Actinomycetota > Actinomycetes > Kitasatosporales > Streptomycetaceae > Streptomyces > Streptomyces sp. NPDC058086. The sequence continues at coordinate 14,532 of NZ_JBHVST010000043.1, forward strand.
TCGAGACGACCACGGCGCCGATCTGGTCGGCGTTGATCCCGGCGTCGGCGATGGCCTTGCCGGACGCCTCGATCGACATCGCGGCGACGGTCTCCTCGTCGGAGGCCCAGTGGCGGGTCTCGATGCCGGAGCGCGAGCGGATCCACTCGTCGGAGGAGTCGATCGTCTCGAGGATCACCTCGTTCGGCACGACCCGGACGGGACGGTAGCCGCCCACACCCAGGATCCGCGCGTACGGGGCGCCCTTGCTGGGCCTGATCTTCGACATGCTCTGTCGGCTCCTTAGGCGGAGGCGTGCTCTGCGATGAGCTCGCGAGCCGCGTCGAGGTCGTCGGGGGTCTTCAGCGCCAGGGTCTTCACACCCGGCAGCGCGCGCTTGGCGAGCCCGGTCAGGGTGCCGCCCGGGCAGACCTCGATCAGCGCGGTCGCGCCGAGCTCCTGGAAGGTCTCCATGCACAGGTCCCAGCGGACCGGGTTCGCGACCTGGCCGACCAGTCGCTGCACGACCTCGGCGCCGGTCGTGACGGTCTTGCCGTCCTTGTTCGAGACGTACGCGATCTTCGGGTCCACGGGGCTCAGGGCCTCGGCGGCCCGGGCCAGCGTCTCGACCGCGGGCGCCATGTGGTGCGTGTGGAACGCGCCGGCGACCTTCAGGGCCACCACGCGGCGGACGCCCTCGGGCTTGTCCGCCTCCAGGGCGGCCAGCTGCTCCAGCGTGCCGGCGGCCACGATCTGGCCCCCGCCGTTCACGTTCGCCGGGGTCAGACCGAGCTTCTCCAGGTGCGGGACCGTGGTCTCGGGGTCCCCGCCGAGCAGCGCCGACATACCGGTCTCGGTGATCGCGGCTGCCTCGGCCATCGCCAGGCCCCGGGTGCGCACGAGCTTCAGCGCGGCCGTGGCGTCGAGCACGCCCGCGAACGCGGCGGCGGTGATCTCACCGACGCTGTGACCGGCGACGGCACCGGGGCCGAGCTCGGAGACGTCACCGAGCGCGGCGGCGGAGAGGAGACCGGCGGCGACCAGGAGCGGCTGCGCGACAGCCGTGTCCCGGATCTCGTCCGCGTCTGCCTGCGTGCCGTAGCGGGCAAGGTCGAGCCCGATGGCGTCCGACCACGCGGCGAGGCGGTCGGCGGCACCGGGGAGATCGAGCCAAGGGGTCAGGAAGCCAGGCGTCTGAGCGCCCTGGCCGGGAGCGACGAGTACGAGCACTCTCACACTCTCTCTTGTGGACGGCCACGGCCGCCCGTGGGGACAGGGACGAAGAACACGAACGGGAATTGTAGAGCCCCGACAAAAGCCTAGGCTTGAGGATCCCCGTCGGCCAGACGCCCCAGGATCAGCGCGATCCGCAGTGTGAACGCGGATCGTACATCCGAAGGCGACCAACCGGTGACGTCAGTCACACGTCGGAGCCGGTAGCGCACGGTGTTGGGGTGAACGAAGAGCATCCGGGCCGCGCCTTCGAGACTGCTCGCCTGTTCCAGATAGACACTGAGCGTTTCCAGCAGCGCGGAGCCGGCCTCCTCGAGCGGTCTGTAGATCTCCTCCACCAGTTGCTCGCGGGCCGAGGGGTCCGAGGCGATCGCGCGCTCCGGCAGCAGATCGTCCGCCAGAACCGGGCGTGGGGCGTCCTGCCAGGCGAAACACGCTTTCAGCCCGGCGGCGGCGGCCTGCGCGGAGCGGGTCGCGGCGAGCAGATCGGGCACGATCGGCCCCGCGACGACGGGCCCGGCGGCATACGGCCCGATCAACGACTTCGCGACCCCGAGCGGATTGTCGCTGCCCCCCGCGATGACCACGAGCCGGTCCCCGAGCACACCGGTGAGCACCTGGAGCTTGGCGTGCCGGGCCGCCCGCCGGATCGCCTCGACCGTCAGCTCGCTGTCACCGTCGGGCGCCGTACCCAGCACCACGCAGACATGTTCGGGCGAGTTCCACCCGAGGGCGGCGGCCCGGCTGACGGCACCCTCGTCGGCCTCGCCGGAGAGCACGGCGTTCACGACGAGCGATTCGAGGCGGGCGTCCCAGGCGCCCCGCGCCTCGGCGGCCTGCGCGTACACCTGGGCGGTGGCGAAGGCGATCTCCCGGGCGTACACGAGCAGCGCCTCGCGCAGTACGGACTCGTCCCCCGGGGCGGCGACCTCGTCGATCGCGCTCTCCATGACCTCGATGGTCGTCCGCACCATCTCCACGGTCTGCCGCAGGGTGATCGCCCTGGTCAGCTCGCGTGGCGCGGTCCCGAACACATCGGTGGAGATGGCCTGCGGGGCGTTCGGGTGCCGGAACCACTCGGTGAAGGCCGCGATACCGGCCTGAGCGACGAGCCCGATCCAGGAACGGTTCTCCGGTGGCATGGCCCGGTACCACGGCAGCGTCTCGTCCATCCGCGCGATGGCCTGGGCGGCGAGACTGCCGGAGGACTTCTCCAGCCGCTTCAGGGTCGCGGAGTGCGCGTGGATGTCGTGCGCTGGGCGCTCGGTGTTGCTGGATTCGGGTTCGGGCACGGGACAAGACTGCCTTATCAGGACGGAGGCGTGCGGCGGCGGGTCGCAAGTAGGCGGGGGGAGGGCCTAGGGCGGGGCTACGGTGTCCGTTGTGACGGACGTACGGCGACGACGGCGGAACGAGCGGATCTGATGGACGTACGGCGCGCCGACGAGCGCTACCACGGAGGTGACCCGGACGCCGGGATCACCTCATTCCACGCCTTCTCCTTCGGACCGCACTACGACCCCGACAACCTCCGCTTCGGTGCGGTGATCGCCTGCAACGAGGAGTCGCTCGCGCCCGGCGCCGGCTTCGACGAACATCCGCACAGCCACACCGAGATCGTGACGTGGGTGGTGGAGGGGGAGCTGACCCATCGCGACTCGGCGGGCCACGAGTCGGTGATCCGCCCCGGAGACGTCCAGCGGCTCAGCTCCGCGGGCGGCGTCCGGCACGTGGAACGCAACGACGGCTCGGTCCCCCTCGTCTTCGTCCAGATGTGGCTGGCCCCGTTGTCACCCGGCGGCGAACCGTCCTACGAAGTCGTCCACGGCATCGCGGACTCCACGCCGTACGCCGTCCCCGAAGCCGGGGCGATGCTTCATGTGCGGAGGCTGGCAGCGGGGGAGCGGACGGCGGTGCCGGATGCCGGGTTCGTGTACGTCCATGTCGTCCGGGGTGAAGTGCTCCTGGACGGCGAGGAACTGGGCCCCGGCGACGCGGCCCGCATCACCGACGCCAAGGACCTGGAAGCGGTGGCGGGAGCTCCGGCGGAACTGTTGCTGTGGGAGATGACCCCCTGGACCTGAAACCCCGGCCGGCCTGAGGCGTTAGGGGCGCGGGGCTGTGACATGTGCGGCTCCGCCGCCTGGGCGCGACCAGTCCCCACCCACCCGCAGCCGAAGAACCGGTGGGATCAGGCTCGCAGGGCTGTCAGTACGGCATCCGTGAACGGGGGCCAGGACTCGACCGCCCAGGCGCCGAACGCGCGGTCCGTGAGGGCGACGCACGCCGCGCCCGCCACCGGGTCGATCCACAGGAACGTACCGGACTGCCCGAAGTGACCGAAGGTCCGGGGCGAGGAGGAAACCCCCGTCCAGTGGGGGGACTTGGAGTCGCGGATCTCGAAGCCGAGCCCCCAGTCGTTGGGGTTCTGGTGGCCGTACCCGGGCAGCACCCCCTTCGTACCGGGGTACTGGACGGTCATGGCCTCCAAGACCGTACGCGGGTCGAGCAGCCGCGGCGCCTGCACCTCTGCCACGAAGCGCACCAGGTCCGCCACCGTCGACACCCCGTCCTTCGCGGGCGAGCCGTCCAGCGACGTCCTCGTCATCCCCAGCGGCTCCAGCACCGCCTGCCGCAGATACTCCCCGAAGGGGATGTCGGTCGCCTTGGCGACATGGTCCCCGAGCACCTCGAACCCGGCGTTGGAGTACAGCCGCCGCTCCCCGGGCGCGGCCGTCACCCGGTGTTCGTCGAACGCGAGCCCGGAGGTGTGCGCGAGGAGATGACGGACCGTCGACCCGGCCGGCCCGGCAGGCTCGTCGAGCTCGATCGCCCCCTCCTCGTACGCGACGAGCGCGGCGTACGCGGCCAGCGGCTTGGTGACCGAGGCGAGGGCGAAACGGTGATCGACAAGGCCGTGCGACCCGAGCACCGCCCCGTCCGCGCGGACGACGGCCGCGGCCGCCGTGGGAACGGGCCAGTTCTCGATCGACGCCAGGTTGTTCTGCAAAGACATGCCTAAGAGCCTAAGCGGCTCACAGCTGCAGCCGCATCGACGGGTCGGCCTTGCGGACGAATCCGAGCGAGGCGTACAGCGGCTCGGCGGCGGTGGACGCGTTGAGGTCGGCCTGGGGGACGTTCCGTTCGCGGAACCAGTCGAGGAGCGATTCCATGCACGCCCGCGCGTACCCCCGCCGCCGCGCGTCCGGATCGGTCGCGACGCTGAAGACGTGCCCGACCGCGCCGTGCGGATTGCCCGCGCGCCCGATCCGGTACTCGATCGTCCCCGCGACGAGCGCCGCGAGAGCGCCGGGCCGGTCGGGGTGGTCCGGGTGGTCCACGACGAAGGCCGCGAAGTCCCCGTCGGGGTCGGCGAGCCTGCCGCGTACGGTCGGGAGGGACTGGGCGTGCCACTCGGTGGACGAGGGGCCGGCGGAGGCGAAGACCGAGTCGATCATCACCTGGCGCAGGCGCAGTACTTCCTCGGCGTCCCCGGGCACGGCACGGCGTACGAGACTCATGATCCGCACGGTAGTCAGAGTGCCCCGCGCACGTCTCCGTATTTTCGGCGGACGTCCGTCGGACGTCCGACGGACGTCGCCGGACGGGTTCTCACCCGAATCCGCTTGCTTCGAGTGCACTCGAAGGTTTTAGCGTGGAGGTCATGACGGTGATGGAGACCACGGCCGAGGCCGCCGAGACCGGCACCAGTACGGGCACCGGGGACTGCGCCGCCCCGCCCCACCGGCACCGGCGCCCGGACGGCCAGGACAACTACACGATCAGCGAGGTCGTCGCCTTCACCGGCCTCACCGCGCACACCCTGCGCTGGTACGAACGGATCGGGCTGATGCCGCACATCGACCGCTCGCACACCGGCCAGCGCCGCTACAGCAACCGCGACCTGGACTGGCTCGACCTCGTCGGCAAGCTCCGGCTCACCGGTATGCCGGTCGCCGACATGGTCCGGTACGCGGAGCTGGTGCGCGAGGGGGACGACACCTACATCGCGCGCTTCGAGCTCCTGGAGGCGACCCGCCGCGACGTCAAGGCGCGGATCGCCGAGCTCCAGGACACCCTGGCGGTTCTCGACCACAAGATCAGTTTCTACGCGGACGCCGGGCGTGCCCTGGCGTCGGAGGGGTCCCGATGACGGACAGCAGGATCGCGAACGTGGAACTGGGCACCGGCGGCCCCGAGGTCGGCGTACAGGGCCTCGGCTGCATGGGCATGAGCTTCGCGTACGGGCCCACGGACGCCGACGAGGCCCGGGCCACCCTGGAACGGGCGCTGGAACTCGGCGTCACGCTCTTCGACACGGCCGACGTGTACGGCCTGGGGGAGAACGAGAAGTTCATCTCGCCCTTCGTCAAGGCGCACCGCGACGAAGTCGTCCTCGCCACGAAGTTCGGCATCTTCCGTGATCCCGCCGAGCCGACGAAGCGGACCATCCGCAACGAGACGCCGTACATCCGCCAGGCCGTCGAGGGGAGCCTGCGGCGGCTGGACGTCGACGTGATCGACCTCTACTACATGCACCGCCGTGACGTGAACATCCCCATCGAGGAGACCGTCGCCGCGATGGCCGAGCTGGTGCGCGAGGGCAAGGTCAAGCACCTCGGGCTGAGCGAGGTCACCGGCGGGGAGCTGCGCGCCGCGCACGCCGTGCACCCGATCGCGGCCGTGCAGTCGGAGTGGTCGCTGTTCAGCAGGGACATCGAGGCGGGCGTGGTGCCTGCGGTCCGTGAGCTGGGCGTCGCTCTGGTGCCGTACTCGCCGCTCGGGCGCGGTTTCCTCACCGGTTCGTTCGTCGACGCCGACCAGGATCTGACCTCGGACGACTTCCGCCGTACGATGCCGCGCTTCACCGGCGACAACGCGGCCGCCAACGCCGCGCTGCTGGAGCCGGTGCGTGCGGTCGCCGAGGCGCACGGGGCGTCGCCGGGACAGATCGCGCTGGCCTGGGTGCAGCAGCAGGCGTCGTCGCTCGGATTGCCGGTGGTGCCGATCCCGGGCACGCGCAGGCGCAGCCGGGTCGAGGAGAACACCGCGGCCACGCGGATCGTCCTGACGGAGGACGAGTTGGCGGTGCTGGAGCCGATCGCCTCGAAGGTGGCAGGGGACCGCTACGCGGACATGTCGTTCTCGTCGGCGGGGCGGGAGTAGAGCCGCGCCCCGCAGCCGGCATCAGAGCTCGGCCAGCAGTTCCGCCTTCTTCGTCGTGAACTCCTCGTCCGTGACCAGGCCCGCCTGGTGGAGTTCGCCGAGGTGACGGATGCGGTCGGCGATGTCGGCCGGGTCGCGGCGGGGAGCCGCGGCCGCGGTCACCGGGGCGGGACCCGAGGCCCGTACGGCCGCCAGGACCGACGCGGCGAACGGGAGGGACTCGTGGACGGGGCCGTAACCGAGGCCGAAGACGACCGCCGCCGGGTCCTGGTCCGCCTGGGCGGGCTGTGCGGTGGCGGGCTCGCGCCGCAGGAGCCGCAGATGGCCCTCGAAGACCTCGGGGGAGCGCCATTCGACCCCGCTGAGGCCGGTGACCGGGAAACTCTGGTCGCCGGCCTTCCACTTGGCGGAGGACGCGCCCGTCCAGAACCAGCGGAAGGACACCGCCTTGCCGTCGAAGGAGGCCTTCCCGTCGTACGCCTTGAAGTTCAGCGGCGCCTCGGGCGGCGCGACGAGGTAGCGCTCGGGCGGTTCGGCGTCCTCGGTGAGCGCGGCGCGCAGTTCGTCCGCGTAGTACTCGGCGAGGGTCTCCCGGTCGGCCGGCAGCACCAGCCGATAGGGGTCGCCCCCTTCCTTCAGCTGTCCCGCGGCCGCCTCCATCAGCGGATCGGCGCCCGCTCGCGGCACGGCGTGCAGGACGACCGTTCCGCGCTTGCCCGGCGTCAGTGTGACCCCCGCTATCGCCTCCAGGGGGATACGCCTTTCGCCGAGCGCCTGGAACAGCTTCGGCGAACGGATCCCCCGTTCGAAGCGGATGAGCACGGAGTCGGACTCGAACTCCCAGGCGGCATGAAATCCGGCCAGTACGTCACCCATGCGGGCCATCGTAAGCGGCTCGCACGTCTGCGTCGCCTCCCCGGGCGGACCGCAGTTCTTCGTCCTCTACGCGCGTCCCGCCGCCGGGGCGTCGGACAAACCCTCTCGGCAAGCGTCATCCTCGTGTGCGCACTGCACCGCCTGGTACGCGCCAATGCCGATCTCGGCGAAGTTGCGCAGGCTCTCGGTGCCCGGCTCGAAATAGCCTCCGTGGCCGTTCGCGCCCCGCGCGGACAGCACCCGGGCCCCGAACGCCTTCGACATCGGGTCGGCGCCGTGTCCGAGCCCGCCGAATTCGAGGTAGGGCACGTCCTGGATCCAGTCGCCGGAGTCCCGCATCGCCCAGACCCGGGCGGTGGTGTGCAGCGAGGACGCCTTCTGGGCCCGCATGCCGGGGCTGCCGGCGACCGCTATGTCGGAGACCCGTGAGGGCATGGTGCGGGCGGCGAGGCCGCACAGCACAGAGCCGTAGCTGTGGCAGTAGAGCGCGACGGGCGCACGGCCGGGCAGGGCGCGCAGCAGCGCGTTCAGCCGGATCGCGCCCTCCTCGGCGCGGCTGCCGGTGGCGGCGTCCATGCCGAGTCCGCTGGGCGTGGTGTAGTCGGCCCAGGCGATCACGGCCGTACGGGCCTGGGGGGCGGCGGCGTGCTCGGCCCCGTACAGGGCCTGCGCCATGCCGACCGGCGCTGAGTACTTCTTGTTGGTGCGCTGGAACGTGAGCAGATCGGTGTCGACGCCCGGCACCACGATGGAGATCCGCTCGGCCCGGTCGAGGTTTCCGAAGACCTCGGCGACCCGGCCCGAACCCATGGGGTCGAAGGCGAGGAAATCGCGCCCCTTCTGCAGCATCGCCTCGTAGCGGTGCATGCGGCGCCCGGCCTGCTGCTGTCCCAGGGACGAGAGCCGGTTGTCGTGCATGCGCTTCTTCTCGACCTTGCGCTGCTGGCCGATGGCGACGCGGTTGGCCTCGTAGCGCAGGGGTACGGGCGCGCCGTTCATGTTGCCGACCGCGAGCGGATAGCGGTGGGCGAGACCGGTGCGCTCGCGGGCGTCGAGGGACGCGAAGAAGCGGGCGAGGCGGCTCGGCGTGGAGTCCGGGTCAGGCAGTCGCTGTCCGGCGACGCTGCCGTGCTCCCACGCGGAGCGGGACGCCTGGAGAGGGGTTGCCCCTCGATGGCCCTGGAGTGCGGTCCAGCCACTTGTGGCCAGCATCACGAACACCACGGCCAGCGCGAGCAGTGCGCGCCAGACGTTCAGTTGGGGGGATGTGTCGAAGGAAGTCACTGAGAGGACACCCTAGGAGAAGGTTGGCGCCTCCCGTTAAACGAGTGACTGGTATCACGTTTCTCGCAGGGTAATTGGGGCAAACCGGGTTCAGTTTCAGATAAATAGTGACGCTGTGTGCCCGGAGTTGATCGTTCCGTGCGGCGTTCCGTGCGTCATTCCGCACGACACTCGGCACGCCACTCCGTGCGTCATTCCAACGTCACTGCGTGCGTCACTGCGTGCGTCACTGCGTGCGTCACTCCGAGCGCCACTTCTCCGCCAACGCGGGCCCCACCTGGTCGAGGTAAGCGGCGGTCAACTCGCGGATCGCCGGGATGCTGTGATCGGTTCCCTCGCTCCACAGGCGGCCCGTGATGCGCATCACTCCGCCGAACACGGCCACCGCGACGCGCGGTCTCGGGTCCGCGTCCACGTCGAGTCCCTCGCGCTCGGCGATGACCCGCGCGATCTCCTCCTCCAGTTCCGCGGAGCGGCGCAGATAGGCGGCGAGGAGGGCGGGTGTCGACTCGATCAACTGGTAGGCGCGCATGTGCAGTTCGAGCGGCACAACGGACTCGATCGACTCGCCGATGGTGTCCCAGCCCTCCAGGACGGCGCGGCGCAGCGCCTCCAACGGGGCTTCCTGGGGCGGGCGTTCGCGCACGGCGGCGAGGAAGCGTGCCTCCGCGACCCCCTGGGTGAACAGGGCGACCTCCTCCTTGCCCGCGAAGTAGCGGAAGAAGGTGCGCTGCGAGACGTCGACGGCCTCCGCGATCTCGTCGACGGTCGTCCGCTCGTAACCCTGGGTGGTGAACAGTTCGAGGGCGGCCCGCAGCAGGGCCTCCCGGGTGCGCTGCTTCTTGCGCTCGCGCAGGCCTGCCCGGGGCGACGTCTCGTCGGCAGTCGTCTCCATGAGGTCCTCTTCTGTTCTTTCAGCCCAGCTCAGCGTACTGGTGGGTGACGTGACAGTTACCGACTTGTGAATTGGTTTGTCAACTGTCAGCGGCTGTCACTAGCCTCGAAGGTATGACTAGTCAGACCACCATCGACACGACGGGTTCGGGGGACAAGGCTCCGGTCGCTCCGTCGGACAAGGCGCCGTCCGACGGGCTGCGCGGCCATCCGTGGTTCACCCTGTTCACCGTTGCCGTCGGCGTCATGATGGTCGCCCTGGACGGCACCATCGTGGCCATCGCCAACCCGGCCATCCAGAAGGACCTGGGCGCGAGCTTCGCCGACGTCCAGTGGATCACCAACGGCTACTTCCTCGCGCTCGCGGTCACCCTGATCACCGCGGGCAAGCTCGGTGACCGCTTCGGGCACCGTCAGACCTTCCTCATAGGCGTGGTCGGTTTCGCCGCGGCCTCCGGCGCGATCGGCTTCTCCAGCAGCATCGCCCTGGTCGTCACCTTCCGCGTCCTCCAGGGTCTGTTCGGCGCGCTGCTGATGCCGGCCGCGCTCGGCCTGCTGAGGGCCACCTTCCCGGCCGAGAAGCTGAACATGGCGATCGGCATCTGGGGCATGGTCATCGGCGCCTCCACCGCGGGCGGCCCGATCCTCGGCGGTCTGCTGGTCCAGCACGTCAGCTGGCAGTCGGTGTTCTTCATCAATGTGCCGGTGGGCGTCATCGCGCTGGTCCTCGGCCTGATGATCCTCCTCGACCACCGCGCCGAGAACGCCCCCCGCTCCTTCGACGTCCTGGGCATCGCGCTGCTCTCCGGCGCCATGTTCTGCCTGGTCTGGGCGCTCATCAAGGCCCCGACCTGGGGCTGGGGCTCCGGCCTGACCTGGACGTTCCTGGGCGCCTCGGTGCTCGGCTTCGTGCTCTTCGCCCTGTGGGAGAAGCGGGTCGAGGAGCCGCTGATCCCGCTGGGGCTGTTCCGCTCCGTACCGCTGTCGGCCGGTGTGGTCCTCATGGTGCTGATGGCCATCGCCTTCCTGGGCGGCCTTTTCTTTGTCACGTTCTACTTGCAGAACGTGCACGGCATGAGCCCGGTCGACGCAGGTCTGCACCTCCTCCCGCTCACCGGAATGATGATCGTGGGCTCGCCGCTGGCCGGCGCCCTGATCACCAAGACGGGTCCGCGCATCCCGCTGGCGGGCGGCATGGCCCTCACCGCGATCTCCATGTACGGCATGTCCACGCTGGACACGGGCACCAGCGGTGCCGTGATGTCGCTCTGGTTCGCCGGTCTCGGTCTCGGCCTCGCGCCGGTCATGGTCGGCGCCACCGAGGTCATCGTGGGCAACGCGCCGATGGAGCTCTCCGGCGTGGCCGGCGGTCTCCAGCAGGCCGCGATGCAGATCGGCGGCAGCCTCGGTACGGCCGTGCTGGGCGCCGTGATGGCCTCCAAGGTCGACGGCGACCTCGCGGGCAACTGGGCCGACGCCAAGCTGCCGCCGCTCACCCCGGCCCAGCTCGACCAGGCCTCCGAAGCCGTCCAGGTCGGCGCCGCACCGGTCGCCCCGGGCACCCCGGCCGCACTCGCCGAGAAGATCACGACCGTCGCCCACGACACGTTCATCTCCGGCATGAGCCTGGCCTGCCTGGTCGCCGCCGGGGTCGCCGTCGTGGCGGTCTTCGTCGCGCTCCTCACCAAGCGGGGCGAGAACGCCGAGGCGGCGGGGGCGGGCGCCGGCCATATCTGAGTCTGCGCGTCCGACCAGCCGTTTTTTGTACAGGTTTCACCTATCTGGGTGACACCGCTGAAGATCCCTCCCACCGGCAGCCGTCGCGCGTCACAGTGGGTCAAGTCCTCCGCACGACATGGGAGGACCACCGGAACTGCGGCGCGCTGCCGGAGGGGGGCGGCGCGCCCGCAGTCCGGAGAGGGCGGGTGGGGCGCCCGGCCAGGGCGCCCCCTCAGGGGCGCGGGGAACTGCGCGACCAGCCACATCGGACCCGCACCAGGCAACGAACCCCCCGCGCGCTAGCGCGAATGCTCTTCCGCACCCTCTGGCACCGGGTGCCGAACCCCACCAGCCAGCGCAGCCACTTCGGCGCGGAGCGCCCGCACTTCCTCCGTGAGCGACTCGATCGCCGCCGTCTGCCGCCGCTCCTCCACGTCGTCCTTCTCGAACCGCGAGATGAACCACGCGGCGATGTTCGCGGTCACGACACCGAGCAGCGCGATCCCGGAGAGCATCAGCCCGACCGCGATCATCCGCCCGAGGCCGGTGGTCGGCGCGTGATCCCCGTACCCCACCGTCGTCATCGTGGTGAACGACCACCACACGGCGTCACCCAGTGTCTTGATGTTCCCGTTCGGCGACTCCCGCTCCACCGACAGCACCGCGAGCGAGCCGAACATCAGCAGCCCGACGACCGCGCCCCCGACGTAGGTCGTCAGCCGGATCTGCTGATCCATCCGAGCCCGCCGCCCGACGAGCGTGAGCGTCGCGACGAGCCGCAGCAGCCGCAGCGGCTGGAGGATCGGCAGGATCACCGCGCACAGGTCCATCCAGTGCGTACGGACGAAGTCCTTGCGGTCCCGGACGAGTATGAGGCGCACGAGATAGTCGGCGGCGAACGCGCCCCACACCGTCCACTCCACGGCCGTGCACGCGCCCGTCAGGCCACGGCTCGCGTCGCTGTCCACGATCGGCACGGCATAGGCGACGGCGAAGGCCACCGCGAGTCCCAGCAGGGGCCGCTGCGTGAGCCGCTCCCAACGGACCTGCACCGATTGCTCGTTCATGTCCGCATCGTAGGTGCACACAGCACACGCAAGAGGCACGGGAAACCGGCTGGCCAGCTCCCCGCGCCTCTTGTTCCTGTCGTTTGTTTCCCCGGCGCTCCGCGGAGCGCCTACGCGTCGCCGCCCGCGGCTCCCGGGTCGGCCGACGCCACGTCGAGCAGCTGATAGCGGTCGATCGCCTGCTTCAGCACCGACCGGTCGACCTTGCCCTCACGGGCCAGCTCGGTCAGCACCGCGACCACGATCGACTGCGCGTCGATGTGGAAGAAGCGCCGCGCCGCGCCGCGCGTGTCCGCGAAGCCGAAGCCGTCCGCGCCCAGCGACTGGTACGTGCCCGGCACCCACCGCGAGATCTGGTCCGGAACCGATCGCATCCAGTCGGAGACGGCCACGAACGGACCCTCGGCGCCGCTCAGCTTCTGCGTCACATAGGGGACGCGCTGCTCCTCCTCGGGGTGCAGCAGATTGTGCCGCTCCACGTCGACGGCCTCGCGCCGCAGCTCGTTCCAGGAGGTCGCCGACCAGACGTCGGCGCGTACGTTCCACTCCTCGGCGAGGATCCGCTGCGCCTCGACCGCCCACGGCACGGCGACACCGGACGCCAGGATCTGCGCCGGGACGGAACCCGAAGTCCCTTCCGAGTAGCGGTGGATGCCCTTGAGGATGCCGTCCACGTCGACGTTCGCGGGCTCGGCCGGGTGCTGGATCGGCTCGTTGTAGACGGTGAGGTAGTAGAAGACGTCCTCGCCGTGCGGGTGTTCGTCGGACGAGCCGTACATCCGGCGCAGACCGTCCTTGACGATGTGCGCGATCTCGAACCCGAACGCCGGGTCATACGCGACACAGCCCGGGTTGGTCGAGGCGAGCAGCTGCGAGTGGCCGTCCGCGTGCTGAAGGCCCTCACCGGTCAGAGTCGTACGGCCGGCGGTCGCGCCCAGGACGAAACCGCGCGCCAACTGGTCGGCCATCTGCCAGAACTGGTCACCGGTGCGCTGGAAACCGAACATCGAGTAGAAGACGTAGACCGGGATCAGCGGCTCGCCGTGTGTGGCGTACGCCGAACCCGCGGCGATCAGCGAGGCCGTGCAGCCCGCCTCGGAGATGCCGTCGTGCAGCATCTGACCGGTCGGCGACTCCTTGTAGGCCAGAAGCAGATCGCGGTCCACGGACTCGTACTGCTGGCCGAGCGGGTTGTAGATCTTCGCGCTCGGGAAGAACGAGTCCATGCCGAACGTGCGGTACTCGTCGGGCGCGATCAGCACGAACCGCTTGCCGATCTCCTTGTCCCGCATGAGGTCCTTCAGCAGTCGAACGAACGCCATGGTCGTGGCGATCGACTGCTGACCGGAGCCCTTCTTCACACTCGCGTACGCCTTGTCGTCCGGCAGGGCCAGCGGCTGCGACCGTACGACGCGCGTGGGGACGTATCCGCCGAGCCCCTTGCGGCGGTCGTGCATGTACTGGATCTCTTCCGAGTTGCGGCCCGGGTGGTAGTACGGCGGCGCGCCGGACTCCAGCTCCTTGTCGGAGATCGGCAGGTGCAGACGGTCCCGGAAGCCCTTGAGGTCGTCGACCGTCAGCTTCTTCATCTGGTGTGTGGCGTTGCGGCCCTCGAAGTTCGGGCCGAGCGTCCAGCCCTTGACCGTCTGCGCCAGGATCACCGTCGGCTGGCCCTTGTGCGCCTTGGCCGCCGAGAACGCCGCGAAGATCTTCTTGTGGTCGTGGCCGCCGCGCCCCAGGTGCAGGATCTGGTCGTCGGTCATGTTCTCGACCATCGCCCGCAGCCGGTGGTCGTCACCGAAGAAGTGCCGGCGGATGTAGTCGCCCGTCTCGGTGGCGTACGTCTGGAACTGGCCGTCCGGGGTGGTGTTCAGCTTGTTGACCAGCACGCCGTCGCGGTCCTGCGCGAGCAGCGGGTCCCAGGTGCGGTCCCAGACCAGCTTGATGACGTTCCAGCCGGCGCCCCGGAACTGGGACTCCAGCTCCTGGATGATCTTTCCGTTGCCGCGTACCGGGCCGTCGAGGCGCTGGAGGTTGCAGTTGACGACGAAGGTCAGGTTGTCCAGACCCTCTCGAGCGGCGATGGACAGCTGTCCGAGCGATTCCGGCTCGTCCATCTCGCCGTCCCCGAGGAACGCCCAGACGTGTGACTTGGAGGTGTCCGCGATGCCGCGCGCCTCCATGTAGCGGTTCATCCGCGCCTGGAAGATCGCGCCGAGTGGACCGAGGCCCATGGAGACGGTCGGGAACTCCCAGAAGCCCGGCATCAGGCGCGGGTGCGGGTACGAGGACAGACCGTACGGAGCCTTCGACTTCTCCTGCCGGAACGCGTCGAGCTGCTGCTCGGAGAGCCGGTCGAGGAGGAACGCGCGGGCGTAGATACCGGGGGAGGCGTGCCCCTGGAAGAAGATCTGGTCGCCGCCGTCGCCCTCGTCCTTGCCACGGAAGAAGTGGTTGAAGCCGACGTCGTAGAGCGAGGCGGAGGAGGCGAAGGTGGCGATGTGACCGCCGACGCCGATGCCGGGACGCTGGGCGCGCGAGACCATCACGGCGGCGTTCCAGCGGGTGGCGTTGAGGACCTTGCGCTCGATCTCCTCGTTGCCGGGGAAGAAGGGCTCGTCCTTGGTGGCGATCGTGTTGACGTAGTCCGTGCTGCGCATCTCGGGCACGGCCACGCGCTTCTCGCGGGCCCTTTCGATCAGCCGCAGCATCAGATAGCGGGCGCGCTCACGGCCACGCTCGTCGACGGCGGCGTCGAGGGAGTCGAGCCACTCCTGGGTCTCTTCGGGGTCGAAGTCCGGGACCTGACTGGGAAGGCCGCCAATGATGATCGGATTGCGATCGGATCCGGAAGCCACGCTGTTCCTTCACTGTCAGAGGGGCGTGTGAGGGCTGCCCGAGCGGTTGTCTGGGAGGCTGTCTGAGGCGGTTTTTCGGTCTGTCTGCACCGTTCCCCATCGTGTACCTCGGGAACGGAATCGTCATCTCTACCGAGAGGTAACCAACACATTCCTGCAGTTCGTTGGGACGTGCCCGACCAAAACGCAACGATACGCTCACTCCGTGACGCGTTCCGCAAAGTCGTTCGGGCCTCGTACGCTCCAAGGGTTCCGAAATTCATAAATGGGGCAGAAGGGTGTGGTGTGCGTCACTTATGGCCTTGAATCCACGCCTGGGGTTGCGCCGACACCGCCGGGATCGTCACCGTTTCGGCGGTCTCGACGGCCGGGTACTTGCGCGATCCGCCCCGCCCGTGTGGACTACGGCCAATGCTTCGCGTACGCGCGTGGCTGAGACATCTACCGAAACATGATCAGGAGGCAAGCCGTGAGCGCGACCGCGGACCACGCGGAGGAGCGGACCAACCCGGCCGGCAGGCTGGGGTTCGAGCCCGGACAGGTGGTCCAGGAGATCGGCTTCGACGACGACGTTGACCACGAGCTCCGTGAAGGTATCGAATCGTTGATCGGCCAGGACCTGGTCGACGAGGACTACGACGACGTCGCTGACGTCGTGTTGCTGTGGTTCCGCGACGAGGACGGCGACCTTACGGACGCTCTGGTGGACGCCATCGGTCTCCTTGAGGACGGCGGCATGATCTGGCTGCTGACCCCGAAGACCGGCCGGGACGGCTACGTCGAACCCAGCGACATCAGTGACGCCGCCCAGACTGCCGGCCTCTCCCAGACGAAGAGCATCTCGGTCGGGAAGGAGTGGTCGGGCACGCGTCTGGCCACGCCCAAGTCGAAGCGCTGAGCTCTCGCTCCGTCTGCCGCACAAACCACCCAAGAGGCCCCCGTCGGCGTCCCCGCCGCCGGGGGCCTCCCCCATGCCCCGGGGCCTGTGGGGGAGGCGAGGAGCAGCCACGCCGGACCACCTCACCGCCGCGGTCCCCGGGCCGGAACGCCGGCCTCCGAGACAACACCCCACCCGAATGGCGGCAGCCCCCGCAAAGCGTTGTGCCCCGGACGAGCGGGCTCGGTCGCGCGGGTGCGAGGCGCGTACCGGAGGTGGCGCGTGGGGCACGTGGTCGGGGTGCGGCGGGTGGGGCGGGGGGTGCTGCGTAGGGTGGGGTTCACCCGAACAGGCCCTTGGAAGGGGAGCGTGTGACTATGGCGATCGAGGTCGGCACCGAGGCACCGGACTTCGAGCTCAAGGACAACCACGGCGCCACCGTGAAGCTGTCCGACTTCCGCGGTGAGAAGAACGTGGTGCTGCTCTTCTACCCGTTCGCCTTCACCGGCGTGTGCACCGGCGAGCTGTGTGCCCTGCGCGACGAACTGCCGAAGTTCGTCAACGACGACGTCCAGCTGCTGGCCGTCTCCAACGACTCCATCCACACCCTGCGCGTCTTCGGCGAGCAGGAGGGCCTGGAGTACCCGCTTCTCTCCGATTTCTGGCCGCACGGCAACACTTCGCGCGCGTACGGCGTCTTCGACGAGGACAAGGGTTGTGCCGTGCGCGGCACCTTCATCATCGACAAGGCGGGCGTCGTCCGCTGGACCGTCGTCAACGGTCTGCCGGACGCGCGTGACCTGAACGAGTACGTGAAGGCGCTCGACACTCTGTGAGCCCGACACCCTGTGATTGTTCGGTCGCAGGGCCTGCAGGGTGCGGGAACCCGTCACTAGGATCGAAACGTTGATCCGATACCAACGCACGACGGGGCTCCCCGCCCCTGGACACCATTGGGAGGACTCGTGGGAGTCAGCCTCAGCAAGGGCGGCAACGTATCGCTGACCAAGGAGGCCCCGGGACTGACCGCGGTCATCGTCGGTCTGGGATGGGACGCCCGAACCACCACCGGCGTCGACTTCGACCTCGACGCCAGCGCCATCCTCACGAATGCGGACGGCAAGGTGAGCACCGACCAGAACTTCGTGTTCTTCAACAACCTGAAGAGCCCGGACGGTTCGGTCGAGCACACCGGGGACAACATCACCGGTGAGGGCGAGGGCGACGACGAGCAGATCAAGGTCAACCTCGCCGCCGTGCCCGCCGACGTCCAGAAGATCGTGTTCCCGGTCTCCATCTACGACGCCGAGAACCGCCAGCAGTCCTTCGGCCAGGTCCGCAACGCGTTCATTCGCGTGGTGAACCAGGCCGGCGAGGCGGAGATCGCGCGCTACGACCTCTCCGAGGACGCCTCGACGGAGACCGCCATGGTCTTCGGCGAGCTGTACCGCAACGGCCCGGAGTGGAAGTTCCGCGCCATCGGCCAGGGCTACGCCTCGGGCCTGCGCGGCATCGCGCAGGACTTCGGCGTCAACGTCTGACACGACCGTCGGACGGGGACACGTCGGACGCGAACGTTTGGTCTGAACGTTTGACGCGACCGTCCGACGTGAACGTCTGAGCCGTACGGCCTTCGGCTCCAGGCCCGGCGCCGCACGCTTCATGTGCGGCGCCGGACCCGCTGGACCACCGCGCGCAGGTCGCGCGGCACAACTAAAAGTTTGACCTCGGGGAGGACCAGCATCATGGGCGTCACGCTCGCCAAGGGAGGCAATGTCTCCCTCTCCAAGGCCGCACCCAACCTCACGCATGTGATGATCGGGCTCGGCTGGGACGCGCGCTCCACCACCGGAGCCGACTTCGACCTCGACGCCAGCGCCCTGCTGTGCAATTCCGGCCGGGTGCTCGGCGACGAGTGGTTCATCTTCTACAACCAGCTCAAGAGCCCGGACGGCTCCGTGGAGCACACCGGTGACAACCTCACGGGTGAGGGCGAGGGCGACGACGAGTCGATCCTGATCGACCTCTCCAAGGTGCCGGCCAACGTCGACAAGATCGTCTTCCCGGTCTCCATCCACGAGGCCGACAACCGCGGTCAGACCTTCGGCCAGGTCAGCAACGCGTTCATCCGCGTGGTCAACCAGGCCGACGGCCAGGAGCTCGCCCGCTACGACCTGTCCGAGGACGCCTCGACGGAAACGGCGATGATCTTCGGCGAGGTCTACCGCTACAACCAGGAGTGGAAGTTCCGAGCGGTCGGACAGGGGTACGCGTCCGGTCTGCGCGGCATCGCGCTCGACTTCGGAGTCAATGTTTCCTAGGGCCCGCCCGAGTCAGCCGAAGGGGCGGCCCTCTAGACTTCGTGGTCAACAGTAGGTAAAGCCGAGTACGGCGCGGGGGAGACCCGTACATACACGATGATTGGGTAGCCAGTGCTTCTGAAAACCTTCGGCTGGTCGTTTGCGGTCACCGCGCTCGGCTTGGTCGCAGCGGTGATCTACGGGGGGTGGACCGCCTTTGGCATCGTGGCGATCCTGGCCATCCTGGAGATCTCGCTGTCCTTCGACAACGCGGTGGTCAATGCCGGGATCCTGAAGAAGATGAATGCCTTCTGGCAGAAGATCTTCCTCACGGTGGGTGTGCTGATCGCCGTCTTCGGCATGCGACTGGTCTTCCCTGTCGTGATCGTGGCGGTCACGGCCAAGAAGGGCCCGATCGAGGCGGTCAACCTCGCGCTGACCGACAAGGACCAGTACCAGCAGCTGGTCACGGACGCCCACCCGGCGATCGCCGCCTTCGGTGGCATGTTCCTTCTGATGATCTTCCTCGACTTCATCTTCGAGGACCGGGACATCCAGTGGCTGCGCTGGATCGAGCGTCCGCTGGCCAAGCTCGGCAAGGTCGACATGCTGTCGGTCTGCATCGCCCTGGTCGTGCTGCTGGTCTCCTCCATGACCTTCGCGGTCCACGCCCACCAGCACGGCGGCGCGCACATCGACAAGGCGCAGACGGTGCTGATCGCCGGCATCGCGGGCCTGATCACGTACATGGTCGTCGGCGGACTCTCCGGCTACTTCGAGGACAAGCTCGAGGAAGAGGAGGAGCGGGAGCACGAGGAAGAGGAGGAGGCCGCGCGGACCGGCAAGAAGAAGCCGGCCGTCGTCCTCGCCGGTCAGGCCGCGTTCTTCATGTTCCTCTACCTCGAGGTCCTGGACGCGTCCTTCTCCTTCGACGGTGTCATCGGCGCCTTCGCCATCACCAACGACATCGTGCTGATGGCGCTCGGCCTCGGCATCGGCGCCATGTACGTCCGCTCGCTCACGGTCTACCTGGTCCGCCAGGGCACCCTCGACGACTACGTCTACCTGGAGCACGGCGCGCACTACGCCATCGGCGCCCTCGCCGTGATCCTCCTGGTCACCATCCAGTACCAGATCCACGAGGTCATCACCGGTCTCGTCGGTGTCGTCCTGATCGCCTGGTCCTTCTGGTCCTCGGTGCGTCGCAACACGGCGCTCGCGGCGGCCGAGGGAAAAGCGACGGCCTCGGACGACAAGACTGAGGTCTCGTCCGGGGTGTGAGTCCGGGAGCGTGATTCCGGGAACGCTCTGAGCGGGGCGGCCGTCGAGGACGAGTCCTCGTGGCCGCCCCGTCGCATATCCAGGCAACGTGGGGGCGGGACAAGGCAATGGGCTTCTGGGACGACCTGTGGCGCGGACGCTCGACGGACTTCGACTCCGGCAGTGCCGCCACCAACTCCATAGAACTGACCAAGCGGAACCACACGGTCTCGCTCACCAAGCAGGGCGCAGCCACCGGCAACCTGCGCATCAACCTGTCCTGGCGCATGCGTACGTCGGACATCGGCGGCGGCCAGCAGCGGGGCAGCCTGCTGCGGCACCCCTTCAAGACCTTCAAGCCGGACGTGGTCCAGGCACACACCCAGAGCATGGTGAACGTCGACCTCGACCTGGGCGTGATGTACGAGCTCGCGGACGGCACCAAGGGCGTGGTGCAGCCCCTGGGCAACTTCCTCGGCGACATCAACGACCCGCCGTATGTGAAGCTCAGCGGTGACGACCGGTTCGGTTCGGCGTCCGGCGAGACGGCCTACGTCAACCTCGACCATCGCGACGACATCAAGCGGCTCCTGGTCTTCGTGTACATCTACGACCAGACGCCCGCCTTCGACCGTACGCACGCCATCATCACGCTCTACCCGAGCAACGGGCCCCGGATCGAGATCGGCCTCGACGAGCGGCATCCGCAGGCCCGCTCCTGCGCGGTGGTGATGATCGAGAACAACAAGGGCGAGATCACCGTGCGGCGTGAGGTGAAGTTCGTGTACGGGTTCCAGGCGGAGCTGGACCGGTTGTACGGGTGGGGGTTGCAGTGGGGGCGGGGGTACAAGTCCAAGGCCGACCGTTGATGGTCGAATACAGCTCCACGCCCCTTTCGGGGCGCTTTCCTAGCGTCCGATGAACTGTGGCCCCTGCGGCGGCAGCCTGAAATCCGGGTCGGGGAGGGAGCCGACCGCCTGCGGGAAGCCGTAGGCCGGCTGGACGGCCGGGGCCGTCTGGGGCCCCGGGTAGCCGTAGGCGGGCTGGCTGGCCGGCTGGGGGTAGCCGTACGCGGGCTGGGCGGGGGCCGTCTGCGCGGGCCCCGGATAGCCGTAGGCGGGCTGCTGGGGCACCGGGGCGGACTGCTCGGGCGGGAGCGGCACCGAGGTCTCCGGGGAGGCCGCGGGGTCCGCCCAGGCGGTGACGTCGGGCACGGGCGCGACGGCCTCCGGCTCGGACTCGTCCACCGTGATCCCGAAGTCGGAGGCGAGCCCCTCCAGACCGTTCGGATAGCCCTCGCCGAGCGCCCGGAACTTCCAGACCTGACCGCGCCGGTACAGTTCGCCGCAGATCAGCGCCGTCTCCGTACCCGTCTCCGGCTTGATGTCGAAGTAGGCCAGCGGCTCACCGTCCGAGCCGGTGGTGCCAGTCGTGCCGGTCGTGCCGGACGCGTCGTACAGCAGGATGCGTAGGGCGCGTACCTGGTCGAAGGTGACGCCGTCCGCCGATGCGACCAGCAGAATCTGTCCGACACCGGACTCGACACCCGCCAGATCCGTCTGGATGGTGTCGGTGAGGCCCTCGGCGACGCGTTTCTTGCCAAGTCGCCACACCTTGCCCGAGGGATGGCGTGGCTGGTTGTAGAAGACGAAGTCCTCGTCGGATCGCACACGACCGTCGGGACCGAGGAGCAGCGCCGAGACATCGACATCGGGGACACCCTGCCCGGGCGTCCAGCGCAGCACGGCACGTACCGCTGTGGCGTCCAGCGGGACGTTCGACCCCTTCAGCATCGCGTGCGTCATGCGGTCATCCTGCCCTCTCGGTCCTGGTCACGACAACGCGGGGGTAAGGATTCCCGGTCGGGATGCGCGGGCAACCGACATGGCCGAGTTACCAGAACTTCACGCCTGGTGGGAACGACTGACATGGATTTGTACGTACTATTACCGGCCACCTCACGTAAGTCCGCCTAGCCGCCACGGGGGAGTTTCATGCGTCATTTCGGGCACATCGCCCCTGAAGAGCGGCAGCGTCTCTTCTACCGGGAGCCGTGCGTCTTCACCGCCGACTCGCCCGCCCGCGTGCTCGCGGCGGCCCTCGGCGCCACCCTGTACAGCCCCGCGACCAGACCCCACCTCGCCGACGACGTCGTCAAGCAGGCCGGGCGCGGCGTGGTCTCCATGGTGCTGTGCCTGGAGGACTCGATCGACGACGCCGAGGTCGTGGGCGCCGAGGAGAACCTGGTCCGGCAGTTCGCCGACCTCGCCGGACGGCCGGAGACCGACGGGCTCCCGCTGCTGTTCGTACGGGTCCGTGAGCCCGGGCAGATCCCGGACCTGGTCCGGCGGCTCGGCGCGTCCGTGCGGCTGCTGTCCGGGTTCGTCCTGCCGAAGTTCACCGAGGAGCGGGGCGTCCCGTTCATGGAGGCGCTCACCGCGGCCGAGTCCGCGAGCGGCCGGCGGCTGTTCGCGATGCCGGTCCTGGAGTCGCCCGGCCTGCTGTACCTGGAGAGCCGCCGGGAGACCCTGGAGGGCATCTCCCGGGTCGTCGCCAAGTACCGCGACCGCGTCCTCGCGCTGCGCCTGGGCGTCACCGACTTCTGCTCGGCGTACGGGCTGCGCAGGGCGCCCGACATGACCGCGTACGACGTCCAGATCGTCGCCTCCGTGATCGCGGACGTGGTGAACGTGCTGGGGCGCTCGGACGGCACCGGGTTCACGGTCACCGGGCCCGTGTGGGAGTACTTCCGGGTCCAGGAGCGCATGTTCAAGCCGCAGCTGCGCCGCAGCCCCTTCCAGGAGGGCGAGGTCGAGGAGCTGCGCGAGGCGCTGATCGAGCACGACCTGGACGGGCTGCTGCGCGAGATAGCCCTCGACCGGGCCAACGGTCTGCTCGGCAAGACCTGTATCCACCCCTCGCACGTCCCGGCGGTGCACGCGCTGTCCGTGGTCAGCCACGAGGAGTACAGCGACGCGCAGGACATCCTCAGGCCCGAGCGGGGCGGCGGGGGCGTGCTGCGGTCGGCGTACACGAACAAAATGAATGAAGTGAAGCCGCACCGCGCCTGGGCCGAGCGCACCCTCCAGCGCGCCGAGGTGTTCGGTGTGGCGAACGAGGACATCGGCTTCGTGGAACTGCTCGCGGCCGCCCTGCCTGCGTGAACCGCGCCGGCTCGAGCGACCTCGACCGACCGACAAGGAATCGATGAAGAACGTGGTGTGGACGGGGACCTGGGTCGCCGAGCGACTGGGTGTCGAGCTCGTCGGTGACGAGGAGCTGAGCGACCTGCTGGGGCTCGCGCTGCGGCGCAACCCCCGCCGGGCGCATCTGCTCGTGTCGAACGTGCTCGGCAAGCACGTCCCGCAGTCGCCGTCCGTGGTGTACGGACACGGGTTCGCGCTCGGCCGGCGGGTGCGGGAGCTGCTCGGCACCGAGGACGCCCGCGCGGCCGTCGTCCTCGGGTATGCCGAGACGGCCACCGGCCTCGGCCACTCCGTCGCCGACGGCGTGGGCCTCGCGCCCTACCTCCACTCGACCCGCCGCCCCGTCCCCGGCGTCGACACGGCGGGCGGCTTCGAGGAGTCCCACTCCCACGCCACCTCCCACCTCCTGCTGCCGGAGAACCCCGGTCTGCTGGCGGGCCCGGGCCCCCTGGTCCTCGTCGACGACGAGTTCTCCACCGGCAACACGGTCCTCAACACCATCCGCGACCTCCACGCCCGCTATCCGCGCGACCGCTATGTGGTCGTGGCCCTGGTCGACATGCGCTCGGCCGCGGACCTGGGCCGGCTGGCGGAGTTCGCGACGGAGATCGGCGCACGGGTGGACCTGGTCGCCGCGGCGAGGGGCACCGTGAACCTCCCGGAGGGCGTCCTGGAGAAGGGCCAGGCGCTGGTGGCGGAACACGAGACCACCGAGATCACCGAGCGCTCCGAGTCCGCCGACAGCCGTCCGGGGCACCCCGGTGCCACCCGTGTCGAGCTCGGCTGGCCCCGGGGCCTGCCCGACGGGGGACGGCACGGGTTCACGCCCGGGCATCGAATACGGCTGGACGCGGCGCTGCCCGCCATGGCCGCGCGGGTCGCCGACGCGCTGCCGGAGGGGGCGCGGCGCGTCCTCGTACTCGGCTTCGAAGAGCTGATGTACGCGCCGCTCAGGCTGGCCAGGGAGCTGGAGCAGGTGGTGCCCGCCGAGGTGCGGTACTCCACGACCACCCGCTCCCCGGTGCTCGCCCTCGACGACCCCGGTTACGCCATACGGACGCGCCTCGTCTTCCCGGCCCACGACGACCCCGACGACGGACCGGGTGAGCGGTACGCCTACAACGTCGCGGGTGCCGGTTTCGACGCGGTCGTGGCCGTGGTCGACTCCGCCGCCGACACGCCCGGCCTGCATGCCCCCGACGGCCTGCTGGCCCAGCTCGCGGAGCACACCCCGAACGTCCTGCTCGCCGTCGTCCCGTCGTACGTCCCCGCACGGCCGTCCACAGAAAGGCCCTCCATGCTCCCCGAGCCCCTCCGCGGCCCCGCCTTCTCCTCGTACGCGCCCGACGAGGTCGGCTGGCTGCTGCAGGACCTCTCGGACGTGACGCTGGAGGCGCCGACCGAGGAGCGCGAGGAGGCGATCCAGAGCGGCGGCGCCCACTACGCGGAGTCGCTGCCGGTCGAGTACCAGCCCAGCCCCCAGTACCAGGAGCTGTTCCAGGCGGCCCTGGGCACCTCGGCCGCCCGGATCGCCCAGGCCGTCGGCGCGGTGACCGAGCTGGTGCTGGCCGAGCGCTCCCCGCGTCCGGTCCTCGTCTCGCTGGCCCGCGCGGGCACCCCGGTCGGCGTTCTGATGCGCCGCTGGGCCAAGCACCGGCACGGCCTCGACCTGCCGCACTACGCCGTCTCCATCGTCCGTGGCCGCGGCATCGACGCCAACGCGCTGCGCTGGCTGGCCGCCCACCACGACCCGGCCGACGTCGTGTTCGTCGACGGCTGGACCGGCAAGGGCGCCATCACCCGCGAACTCACCGAGGCCGTCAGGGAGTTCGAGTCCGCCGAGGGCGTCACCGGCTTCGACCCGGAGATCGCGGTCCTCGCCGACCCGGGCTCGTGCGTGCGGACGTACGGCACCCGCGAGGACTTCCTCATCCCCTCCGCCTGCCTCAACTCGACGGTCTCAGGCCTGATTTCGCGTACCGTGCTGCGCTCGGACCTGGTCGGCGAGTACGACTTCCACGGCGCGAAGTTCTACCGCGAGCTCGCCGGCTCCGACGTCTCCGTCGACTTCCTGGACGCCGTCGCCGCCCACTTCCCCGACGTCGCCGACGCGGCCTGCGCCCAGGCCAAGGAGCTCCTCGCCGCCGACCGTACCCCCACCTGGGAGGGCTGGGCGGCCGTCGAGCGGATCAGCGAGGAGTACGAGATCCACGACGTGAACCTCGTCAAGCCGGGCGTCGGCGAGACCACCCGCGTGCTGCTGCGCCGCGTCCCCTGGAAGATCCTGGCGCGCGCCGGAGCGGGCGCCGACCTCGACCACGTACGCCTGCTCGCCCAGCAGCGCGGGGTGCCCGTCGAGGAGGTCGACGAACTCCCCTACACCTGCGTGGGGTTGATCCACCCGAAGTACACGCGCGGCGCGACCGGCGCCGACGGCAAGGCGGTGACGGTCTGATGTCCGCGCCCAGGGTGCTCGTCGCCAGCGATCTCGACCGTACGCTGATCTACTCCTCCGCCGCCCTCGCGCTGACCATGCCGGACGCGCGGGCGCCCCGGCTGCTCTGCGTCGAGGTGCACGAGGCCAAGCCGCTGTCGTACATGACCGAGACGGCCGCCGCGCTGCTCACCGAGCTCGGCGACACGGCCCACTTCGTGCCCACCACGACCCGCACCCGCAAGCAGTACCAGCGCATCAACCTGCCGGGCCCCGCGCCCGAGTACGCGATCTGCGCCAACGGCGGGCACCTGCTCGTCGACGGTGTCTCCGACCCCGACTGGCACGCGGCCGTGACCGCGCGGCTCGCCGACGAGTGCGCGCCGCTGGACGAGGTGCGGGAGTATCTGGCGGCCACCGCCGATCCGGTCTGGGTCCGCAAGCACCGGGTCGCCGAGGACCTGTTCGCCTATCTGGTGGTGGAGCGTGAGCTGCTGCCCGAGGAGTGGGTGAAGGAACTCGCCGTCTGGGCGGAGGGCCGCGGCTGGACGGTGTCGTTGCAG
Source organism: Streptomyces sp. NPDC058086 (assembly GCF_042885015.1). Lineage (NCBI taxonomy): Bacteria > Bacillati > Actinomycetota > Actinomycetes > Kitasatosporales > Streptomycetaceae > Streptomyces > Streptomyces sp. NPDC058086. The sequence goes on from NZ_JBHVST010000043.1 coordinate 40,248, forward strand.
GGCCGCAAGATCTACGCCGTGCCGAAGCCGCTCACCAAGAGCGCTGCCGTGCGCGAGGTGGCCCGACGCACCGGCGCGCTCCTGACCCTCGCCGCCGGTGACTCCCTCCTCGACGCCGACCTGCTGCTCGCCGCCGACCGTGGCTGGCGGCCGGGCCACGGGGAGCTGGCCGAGGCCGACTGGACGGCGCCGGCGATCACCGCCCTCCCGGAGCGGGGGGTCGCTGCGGGGGAGCGGATCCTGCGGGAGTTCGTGGTCGCCTGTGGCCGCCCGGGCGCGGTCTGAGCGGGAGCCGGGCGCGGTCCGAGGGGGAGCCGTGCCCGGCCTGTGCGGGGGCCTCGTAGGGCCTGAGAGTGCGACACGCCCGGGCCGCGCGGAGGATTCGGGCGAAGAAAAGCTGAAGACTTCCTGAAAAATCCTGGTCGGTCAGCCGCAGCACCCGCCGCCGCAGCACCCGCCTCCGCCCCCTCCGGACGGGCGCGGGGCGGGCGCGGACGCCGACCCGCCGGTGGCGACCGCGACGGTCGACAGGAGTTTCACCGTGTCGTCGTGCCCGGCGGGACAGTCCGCCGGAGCGGCGGATTCCGCCATGGGGCGGCTCAGTTCGAAGGTGTCGCCGCAGGTCCGGCAGCGGTACTCGTAGCGAGGCATACCCACAGGTTAGCGGCCGGGGACCGACGATCGAAGCCTTCCGTGGCCCGTTCGCGCACCGGGTGGCGCCGTGGTCCGGAACCCGGGCCTCCTCGATTCCTCCCCGATTCCCGCCCGATGCCTTCAGAGGGCCGACTTGACCTGCTGAACATTTCTGTCTGGTTCCTGGGCGAGGAGATCGGATTAGTCGCTGATAATTTAAGAGGGCCGCGACGAGCCGCAAGGTCGGGGAGGGGGGCTCGCAGCCGCATGTGCGGCAGCTGCATCTACCCGCGCGCGCAATTCCGAAGTGCGGAGGGAGACGCAGTCGTGACCGAGGCATGGCATCGAACAGATGCCCCGCATCCTCTGGGCCGTCCACGCGCCGGAGCCCGCCGTGGCTAGCGGGGAGGGCGACGACCGCCGGAATCGCCGCGGGCTCGGTCCGCAACGGCCCGCGAGCCGTCGCACGGAAGACCCTGCGAGCCGTCGTGCGGAAGGCTCCGTGAGCCGTCGTGCGGAAGACTCCGCGAGTCGTCGTGCGGAGGACACGGAGAACGAGACTCCCGCCGAGCGAACCACTCAGCTTCGCCTCCCGCCCGGCATCGAGGAGACCACTCAGCTTCGCCTCCCGCCCCGCGCCGAGGAGACCACTCAGCTCCGCCTCCCGCCCGGCGCCGAACGTCCCGCCGAGAAGACCACTCAGCTTCGCGTCCCGACTCCTGCCGAGATCGAGGCGCGCTCAGGTGCGGAGGACCCCGCACAACGCGCCGATCGAGGGACGAATTCCGGCCATCGCGGCACCCGGCGCAAACCGGCCATGCCCTCCGCGCTCGCCGGACGCTGGGCGCGCATCGCCCGCCGTCTGAAACCGGCGTACCCGCGCCCCGGACGCACCGGCTGGCGGCGCTGGGTGCCCTCCTGGCGTCAGTGGCTGGGCGCCTGGGGCCTGGCCATCGGGCTGAGCGGAACGTTTCTGGTGATCGCCTATGCCGCGACAGACATACCCCAGAACCTCAACACGTACGCCACCCAGCAGGACAACGTCTACTTCTGGTCCGACGGGACGCCCATGGCCCGTACCGGGTGGGTGCGGCGGCAGGCGATGCCGCTGAAGGACATACCCCAGGACGTGCGCTGGGCGGTGCTGGCCGCGGAGAACCAGAGCTTCTACTCCGACCCGGGCATCTCCTTCAAGGGCATCACCCGCGCCCTGGTGCGCACGATCGGCGAGGGAAACACCGAGGGCGGCTCGACGATCACCCAGCAGTACGTCAAGAACGTCTACCTCAACCAGAACCGCTCGGTGAGCCGCAAGTTCACCGAGGCGATGATCTCCCTCAAGCTCGACCAGAAGATGAGCAAGGACAAGATCCTCGAGGGCTACCTCAACACCAGCTGGTTCGGCCGCGGCACGTACGGCATCCAGCGCGCCGCCCAGGCCTACTACGGCAAGGATGTCGGCGAACTCAACGCCAGCGAGGCCGCGATGCTCGCGGGTCTGCTGAAGGGCGCGGGCCTGTACGACCCCACCCTGAGCCAGGCGAACCACAAGCGCGCCGTGGAGCGCTGGTCCTGGATCCTCGACCGCATGGTCAAGATCGGCAAGCTGTCACCGGCCGAGCGGGCCAAGTACACGAAGTTCCCCGAGCCGACCACGCAGTCCCAGACCTTCGACACCGGCAAGCAGAGCGACTACCTGGTGGAGCTCGCGACCCAGTACGCCAAGAAGGCCGCGCACATCTCGGACCAGCAGTTCGACCTGGGCGGCTACCAGATCTACACGACCTTCGACCGGAAGCGGGAGACGGCGCTCGCCGACGCCGTGGCCAAGGCCCGCAAAAAGGCCCTGAAGGACGACCCCAAGACGGCGAAGACCGCCCACTACGGGGCCTCCTCGGTGGCCGCCGACGGCAAGATCCTCGCCGTCTACGGCGGCCCAGACCACCGTACGCAGGGCTACAACGAGTCCAACGCGACCACCGTCCCGGCCGGTTCGGCGTTCCTGCCGTTCGTCTACGCCGCCGGGCTGGAACACGGCGTCCACAAGACCCGCGACAGTACGGCGACACCGGTCACGCCGGAGACGCTCTACGACGGTGACGACAACATCCCCGTCACCACACCCGAAGGGCCCTACTGGGACCGCGCCAACAAGAAGGTCGCCGCCCACAACGACGGCAACAAGTCCTGGGGGCAGATCAGCCTGCGCAAGGCGCTCGCCGAGTCCGTGAACGTGCCGTTCATGCAGCTCGGCATGGACACGGGCCTGGACAAGGTGCGGCAGACCGCCGAAGCGGCCGGGCTGCTCTCGTCGACCATGGGACCCCAAGTGCCCGCGCTGTCCCTGGGCAACTCCACACCCAGCGCGATCCGGATGGCCAACGCCTACGCCACCTTCGCCGCGGGCGGGTCGCACACCGAGCCGTACTCCGTGCGACGCATCACCCGCAACGGCTCCCAGGTCGCCCTGGACACCCCCCGCCCCCAGCGCGCGGTGAGCGCCGAGGTGGCCCGTGAGGTCACCGAGGGGCTCACGGACGCCTTCGGCACGGCGCACCCCACCGCTGCCCAGAGCGCACCGGACACGGCCGGGAAGGCCGGCACCACCGCGGACGACACCGCCGCCTGGTACGTCGGCACGAACCGTTCCGTGTCGACGGCGATCGTCCTCTACCGCATCGACCTGACCAAGAGCCTCGAACCACTGCCGCTCAAGGGGCTCGCCGGCGCGTCCGCCGACGACGTCCCGTACGGCATCTGGGCCGGAGCCATGAGCCCGCTCGGCTGACCGCGACGGCCACGAGGCCGACCACCCCGACGGCCGAGAGGCCACCGCGCATCCCGATGGCCGAAAGGCCCCCGCCCGCTCCTTCCACCCCCCTCGCAGAATGTGCCCCGTATGAACTCGAAGCACAGCGGTCACCGCCGCCGCGAACCCGCACCCGCTCCCGGTTCCGCCCGCCAGGGTTTCGTGGCCATGGCGGCCTTCCTCGTCGTGACGTCGACGACCGCCACCTACCTGGCCCTGAACCACTCGGACAACACCACACCTGCCGCCTCGGCCGGCGGCCCTCGCTCCGGGGCCAGCGCCACCAAGACGACCAAAGAACCCCCGTGGGACGGCAAGACGAAGGTGCTCGGGGACGGCTCCACGTCCTACACCGGTCCGCAGAAGGGCCAGTTGAAGCCCGTCCCGCTCAAGCCGGGTGAGAAGCCACCCCAGTTCGTCGTCTTCTCCTGGGACGGCGCCCTCCAGGGCGACGACAAGCTCTTCACGCACTACCAGGAGTTGGCGAAGCAGTACAACGCTCACATGACGTTCTTCCTGACCGGCATCTATCTGCTGCCCAAGGACAAGAAGACGCTCTACAAACCGCCGATGCACGCGCCGGGCGCCGCGGCGATCAGCTACGCCACCGACCAGCACATCCGCGACACGCTGGAGGAGCTCGGCAAGGCGTACAAGGAGGGCAACGAGATAGGCACCCACTTCAACGGTCACTTCTGCGAGGACAAGGGCGGCGGGGACTGGAGCGTGGAGGAGTGGGAGAGCGAGATCAACCAGTTCTTCTCGTTCGTCGAGAAGTGGAAGACCAACACCGGCTACACCGACCTGCCGGCCCTGCCGTTCGACCCCGCGAAGGAGGTCAACGGCGGTCGCGCGCCCTGCCTGGAGGGCCAGAAGAACCTGCTCAAGGCCATGAAGGCGACCGCCAAGGACTACGACTGGCGCTACGACGCGAGCTCCTCGGGCAACCTCCAGATATGGCCCAACAAGAAGGAGGGCGTCTGGGACTTCCCGTTGCAGCTGCTCCCCTACGAGGGCGGCAAGTTCCAAGGTCTGTCCATGGACTTCAACTTCCTCGCCAACCAGTCCGGCGACTCGACCGAGGGCGACCCGGCCAAGTACCCCGAGTGGGAGCAGGAGACCGTCGCGTCGTACATGGACGGTTTCAACCGCGTGTACTACGGCAGTCGCGCACCGCTGTTCATCGGCAACCACTTCGAGAACTGGAACGGTGGCATCTACATGAAGTCCATCGACCAGGTCGTCAAGAACGTGTGCACGAAGAAGGGCGTTCGCTGTGTGTCCTTCCGTGAACTGGCCGACTGGCTCGACGTGCAGAAGCCCGAAACCCTGGAGCGCCTGCGCAGTCTGGATCCCGCGCAGTCCCCGGACTGGTCGACGGTGGTGAAGTAGCCGTGAACGGCGTCCTGGCTCTGGGTGCGTCAACTTACTCTTTTCTCAAGGGAGTTGACCTGGGCGTGCATGAAATCCCCCCGGGTTCACCACAGTTGAGGAGGACGTGTAAAGATTCCCTCCCCGGCATCTGATCGGGTGTAAGGAGAGTCCTCAGTGAGATCGAAGACGTTGAGCCGATGCTCGACCCTGACGGCGATCGCCGTCTCCGCAGTGCTGCTTCCCCTTTCCTCCGCCCACGCGGCGACCGCGTCCGTCACCGTGAACCGGGCGACGACCGACGCGTTCGGCCGGATGGCGGACGCCGTGCTCACCGACCGCACGGCGGCCCTCCTCGACAAGAGCCAGGCGGCACCCCGTACGGCCCTCGCGTCGAAGTCGACGGGAGGCGTCAAGCTGACCGCCGCGCTGACGAAGACGGAGGACACCGCGGTGACCTCCCTGCGCGGCACCCGCTCCCGCCTCGCGGCGCTGGGTGAGGCCTACACCGCAGCCGACACCAAGGTCACCGTCGACAGGACGCGCAGGTGGGGCAAGGTAGCCACCGCCTGGGTCACCGAGACCACCGTCCTCACGTACAAGAAGATCCGCGGCGACGAACCCGACACCACGGGCTTCAACGCACACCACGTCCTGACCTTCGCCGCCCAGCCGGACGGCACCTGGAAGCTCTCGGGCCTGCGCACGACCGACAAGGGCCCCCGCCAGGTCAACGAACCCGTCACCGCCGCCCCCGCGCGCAGGACTCCGATGGCCGTTGTCGACGCCCCCCCGGCAGCGACCACGTATCCCGCGCCCGCCAACCCCAAGAAGCTCACCGGAGGCGCGTACGACTACGCGGCGATGGCGACCTACGCCGAGAAGTACTGGAAGAACTACAACACGGCCTACCGGAAGTTCAACGGTGTCGGCGGTGACTGCACCAACTTCGTGAGCCAGAGCCTGCTGGCGGGCGGCTGGCAGCCGATCAGCACCGTGACTCCGGAGGAGTACGACACCTGGTACTACGTCGCCAACGGCCAGTCCGACTCCTGGGCGGGCGTGAACGAGTGGTCCTGGTTCACCCAGACCGCCAAGCGCACCGCGCCGCTGGCGAACGCCTACCAGATGGACGTCGGTGACGTCCTGCAGGTGGACTTCGACAAGGACGGGTCCAAGGACCACACCATGATCACGTCCTACCGCAGCTCCAGCGGCGTCCCGTACCTGACGTACCACGACGCCGACACCTACCGCCGGTCGCTGTCGAGCATCGTCGCGTCGTACCCGACCTCGGCGTACTACGCGTACCGCACCTGATCACCTGGTCACCTGAGGTGACCTAGGGGTCCGTGGTCCTGGGCGGCTCGGCGGCCTTGGTCTCCGATGCCTTGGTCTCCGATGCCTTGGTCTCCGGCGCCTTGGATTCCGCTGCCTCGGTGGTTTCCGCTGCCTCGGTTTCCGTGCCGCCCACGGCCTTGGGCGTCGGCGCGGCCCTGTGCGACTGCTGCAGGGCCGTTGCCGAGGCCGACTCCCGCAGCGCCCGGATCTGCTCCGCCTGCTCGGCCTCCTCGGGGTGGCGGGCTTTGTAGTACGGGTTGTCGTGCGGCAGGGCCGAGCCGACTCTCCCGTACATCCCGAAGAACATCAGCAGGACGCCGACCACAAAGCTGAACAGCACGTTCTGGATGCGGAAGGCGAGGAAGTTGTAGCGGCCGTCCAGCAGCGCCAGGTTCAGGAAGCCGTTGAGGACGAACAGGACGCCGAAGACCATGTTGAGCGTCGAGGCGAAGTTCCCGCCGATCACCATGCCCACGAACAGCAGCAGCCCCACGCAGATGGACAGCACGCTGAGCGAGCCGTTGGTGTTCAGCCCTATGACCGTGTCCCCGTGGGTGGTGAAGAAGCCGACCTTGTTGGTCAGGCCCAGGATGCCGAAGGCGAGCAGGAAGAGGCCCATCAGGCCCGCGCCGATCCGGTAGAACGTGTTCAGCCGGTGATCGACCGGCAGATGGTCGTCGAAGGCGATGCGTCGTCGGGTTCCGGGACGAAGTACGTGCGTGGCCATGTCCGCCTCCCTCTTCAGCTAGCGGAGGCCGTACGTACATCCCAGCATCCGCCCGGAGGCCGGGGACCGCCAACACAGGGGACCGGGATCGCCGACACCGGAGGCCGGGATCGGCGGTACCGGAGACCGGCACGACGGGTACGGCAGAAGCTCAGACCGGGCCGCCGCGCTCCTCGCGGATCTGGGAGACCACCCTGGCCGCCGTGGCCCGCACCGCCTCCGTCTCGGTCAGGAAGTGCCAGTAGTCGGGGTGGCGCCCCTCCAGCGCGGCGATGGCACGCTCCAGCCGGGCGACGGAGTCGTCGAGCGGGCGGGCGTGCCGCGGATCCGGGGTGTTGCGGCCCGACATGGCCAGGCGCTGGGCGTCCCGGATGGCGAAGCGGGTGCGGTCGATCTCCTGCTGGGGGTCCTTGGACACGGCGTTCAGCCGCCGCAGCCGGTCGCCGGCCGCCGACACGGCCTCGTCGGTGCCGTTCAGCAGCGCGCGGACCGTGGACAGCAGCGAGGTGGCGTCCGGCCAGCGCTGCGCGTCGCGCGCGACCTGCGCCTCCTTCAGCTTCAGCTCGGCCTGCCGTACGTTCTCGGTGGCCTGCTCCGGTACGTGCTGCAGGTCCTGCCAGCACGCGGCCGCGAACCGGCGCCGCAGCTCGCTCAGTACCGGCTCCACCTGCCCGGCGCGGGTGGTCAGCGCCTGGGCGCGGGTGCGCAGCGACACCAGCCGGTGGTCGATCTCCGCGGCCCGCTCCGGCAGCCGCTCGGCCTCCGCGCGCACCGCCCCGGCCTCCCGCGAGACCCGCTCGGCGCGCTCCAGCGTCTCCGGTACGCCGTGCTGTCCGGCCCCCTGGTTGAGCTTGGTCAGCTCGGGCCCGAGCGCGGCGAGCCGGCCGGCGAGATCATCGGCTCTGAGCCCAGTCTCCCGTGCGCCGTCGAGGGCGTTCGAGGCGGCGAGCAGGGCCTGGCGGGCGCGCTCGACGGCGGGCGCGAGCCGGGCGAGCTGCGTCTCGGCCTTACCGAGCAGCGGCCCGAGCCCCTGCGTGAACCGGTCCAGGTCCCCTTTCACCCGCCCCAGCTGGTCCTTGGCTGCGGTGAGTTCGGCGCGGGCGCGGGTGGCGACCGACGCGTCCAGCTCGTCCCGGTCGAGGTCGTGGGCGTCGACGGCCTCGATGTACTTCTGACTGGCCTCGTCGATGCGCCGGCCAAGCGCCTCGAAGTCGGAGACGGCGCGGCGGGCCGCGGGAGAGTCGTCGACGGCGGTGATGGTCTCGATCGAGATCCGCAGATCGCGCTGGGCGCTGTCCAGTTCGTAGAACGCGGCCGCGGCGGCGTCCTTCGCGGCCTGCGCCTCGGCCCGCTGACTCTCGGCGCGTCCGCCGAACCAGCGCCGGGTGCCGCCACCGGCGAAGGCGGCGGGCAGGACGAGGGCGGCGAGCAGCGGGAGGGTGACGAGGGTCAGCACGTCACGGCACCGATGGGGCTGACGGCGTACCGACTGCGCGCGTGGCGCAAACGGCGTGTACGGCTCTGAAGGTGTCGCCGTCACATCCCTCTCCCGTGCTGTCATCCGCCTTGCCGGTTCATTCTCCCACCGGTTAAGGACGAACACACGGGCCGGTTAGTTCGCGGTTCGTACTGTGATGCTTCCGTCGTTCGCGTGGGCGGACACCACATGGGAACTGGCCGGGTCCCGGGGCACGGACACCCGCACGGATCCGTCCCCGCTCTCGGCCGTCACCCGATAGGTGTCGTGGGGCAGCCCGATGGTGAGCGAACCGTCCTGGCTGCGGGCCTCGACCAGGTCGGGTACGACGCCGAGTTCGAGCTGTACGGACCCGTCCGATGACTGGGCGCGCACGCGGCGCGAGTCGATGCCGAGGGCGTGGATCGAGCCGTCGGCGGTACGCAGGTCCAGCGCGCCGGAGGAGTTCGTCACGCGGACACTCCCGTCCGACGTACGGATCCCGACCGCTTCCTTGAACCCCTCCGCCCGTATGCTCCCGTCCCCGTCCACGACCTTCACCGCGACACCGCGCGGCACGACGATCCGGTGCTTGGCGCTGCAGTCGGCGACCACGCCGGAACACTTCATCCGCAGCGTCAGCCGGTCGTCCTTCATCGCCCAGGTCACGCGCGGACCCCCACCGACGACGACGTGTCCCTGGAACCACCGGGTGACCTCGACCTTGTCCGCCTCGGCCGACTCGGCGACCACGAGCTCCAGCGCGGAGTCGTCCGAGTCCACGGTGAGCGTACGACCGTGCAGCGCGAACGCCCGATGCTCCGGATGCCTGTCGTCCCCGGCACTCGCCCCGCAGCCTGCGGCGGTCGCGACGAGAGCGACGACGGCACCGGCGACGGCCGCCGTCCGCGCAGGTGTCTTTGTCCGAGCCATGAAGATCTCCCCCTGGAATGAACGCCGACGCGCTCCGATGCCCTTCGACGCCTTTCGACCGTACGGTTCCGGGATGCGCCGGGGGATCCGGGCTGCTCCCGGACCTGAGGTGGGGTTAACCCCCGGAAACGGGTTTGCGGGGCATCCCCCCGGGCAATGTAGGCTGTCGACTCGTCCTGGGCGCGTAGCTCAGCGGTAGAGCGCCGCCCTTACAAGGCGGATGTCGGCGGTTCGAAACCGTCCGCGCCCACCAGTCTCAGGACACGAGCAAGGCCCAGATCAGCGGGTGGGTACCCGGAGATCTGGGCCTTGATCTTTCCGCGAGGGTGGCGTCATGCGCGGCGGATGACCAGTACGGCCACGTCGTCGAGGTGGTCCACCGCGACCGCGGTGTCGAGGACGCGGTCGGCGGTCTCCTCGGCGTTCAATCCGTCATGGAGGGCCGCGCCGGCCAGCGTTCCTGCTCGCTCCAGTCCGGCTTCCAACGTGAGGCCCGGTCCTTCGACCACTCCGTCGGTGACCATCACCAGCGCGCTGTCCTCGTCCAGGGTGAAGGTCTCTTCGCGGTACTCGGTGTCGGGCACGACTCCCAGGACCGGCCCGCCCGCCAGCTCGTGGATGCTGTGGCTGCCGTCCTTGCGTGCGCACAGCAACGGCACATGGCCGGCGCTCGCGCCGGTGACGCGTCCGTCGCCCGGGTCGATGTGCAGCATGGTGCAGCTGGCGAATCGTGCCGCGCCCATCGTCACGAGCAGCTCGTTGGTGCGCGTCAGCACGGCTGCGGGATCCGGTTCGTGGGCGGCGATCGCGCGGATGGAGGCACGTACCTGTCCCATGGCTGCGGCGGCGTCCACGTCGTGTCCTTGGGCGTCGCCGATCTCCATTGCGACCGTGCCGTCGGGCATCACGAAGGCGTCGTACCAGTCTCCGCCGATGTCCAGCCCGTCCCGGCTCGGCCGGTAGCGGGCGGCGACCTCCAGGCCCGCGAGGTGCGCGGGCAGCGTGGGAAGCATGGTCTTCTGCAGCGCCGTGGCCAGCTCGACTCGTGCCTGCTGCAACCTGATGCGCCTCAGTGCCTGGCCTGCCAGGTCGGCCAGCGTACCCATGAGGGTCCGCTCGTCCAGGGACGGCCGGTGTCCGCTGGCGTAGGTCACCAGCCACGCCCCGAGCGGTTGATTGCCTGCCTCGCTGAGGGGGGTGATGGATGCGGCGTAGTCGGAGCCGAGTAGGCCGAGCCGCGGAAATTCAGCGCCGTGTGGCCAGCGGCGGATGTAATCCTGCCGGTCGAGGATGAGCTGCGGCTTGCCGGTGCGGATCGACTCGGGCAAGGCACTCGGATGGTCCAGCGGCAGGCCGTGCATGACGTCGACCTCCCACATGGCTATCCCGGCATCGGTGGAGACGCGCAGGCGGCCTTCGTCGACAAGCGCGAGCAGGGCACCGCTGGCGCCGAAGGTCGCGGCGAGCCGGGTCAGGGCGACCTGCTGCAGCTCCTGCTCCGTGGCTGCGGTGATCAAGGCGGAAGAGAAGTCGGCGATGTCCTTGGCGCGCTGTCGCTCGGCAGTCAGTGCGGCCTGCGCCTCCTCCTTGCGCTTCTCCTGCTTGGTGTCGTCGCGGACCAGCCCGAAGATCCGCTCGGGGCCGCCGTATCCCAACTGGATCCGACGGGTCTGGGCGGCCAGTTGGTGCCAGCCCTCGTGCTGGGGGAGGTACCGCACCCTCACCCAGGGGGACTGCTGGGTGGAGGCCGAGCGCAGGAGCTGCCGCAAGGCCCCCCGGTCGTCAGGGTGCACTGCCAATACCACTCTGGAAAGCGGCGTAGCGGCATCCGGGAAGAGCGCGGCCACGGCGGGTGCGCCACCGAGCCACTCCATCTGGTGGTCATCGGGTGAATACATCCACAGGCCGAGACGGGCGGCCGTGGTGGCCATCCGGAACGGGATCAACAGGCTGGTCAGGTCGTTCCGCGCGTCCAGTGCGCGCACCCAGACCAACTGCTCGTCACTGTCGGGATCCTTGACCGACCGCGCCTCGATCAAGCTGGCAACGGGTGCTCCGTCTCGCGCGGGGAAGTCCAGTACCCGCATCGCGACCGCCTTCGTCTTGGCGGCGTGGGCCACCAGGCTCTCGGCCGACATTCGCTGGCTTGCGGGCCACAGATCACCGAAGTCACGTCCCAGGCACTGCTCCTCAGACCTGCCCAGTGCTGTGGCCATCGCAGCGTTGAGGCCGCGGACAGCACCGCCCAGCGTCAGAAGAGCCGCCGGGTCAGCCCCTCGAAGGAGTTCGCCCGAGGCGTCCATCTGCGACTCCCTGCCTCATTCCAAAACATCCCATTCATCCATAATCGCGCATTTTGCTGTGCCTTTGGGTTGCGCGATGGAGATCTGAGGTCCAGGTCGGCCTGGTGCTCCGCCGCTGGATCAGGACCGTGCCGGGCATGCCGTAGCGGGACCCGAGGGCGCCGGAAAATCGGTGGTTGCGCTTGTGGGTGCTGGCCATACTGCGGCCATGGATCCCGTGACTCTGGAGACCGCGCGACTTCTGCTCAGGCCCTTCGGCCTCTCCGACGCGGACGCGGTGTACGCGGCCTGTCAGGACGAGGACATCCAGTACTACACGCCGGCGCCGTCGCCGTTTCGGCGTGAGGATGCCGAGAAGTACGTCGGGGAGACCGCGCCCCGGGGCTGGGCAGGGGATCGCGACCACATTCTGGGTGCCTTCCGGTCGGACAACGGTGCCCTGGTCGGTTCGTACTGTCTGACGAGGCTCTCCGAGGGGGTCTACGAACTCGGCTACTGGGCGGCCAAGGAGCAGCGCGGCCGGGGGTACTCCGCGGAAGCGGCCCGGGTTCTGTGCGACTGGGGTTTCGCCGTGCTCGGGGCGCATCGGATCGAGTGGTGGGCGATGGTCGGGAACGTGCCCTCCCGCGCACTCGCAGAGAAGCTCGGCTTCACCGTCGAGGGAACGCTGCGCCATCGCACCGTGGTCAGGGGTGAACCGCGTGACTGGTGGGTGGGCGGACTTCTGAAGTCCTGACGGTCGAGAGTTCGGACGGCCGAGAGTTCGGACGGCCGAGAGTTCGGACAAGCGAGAGTTCGGACAAGCGAGAGTTCGGACGGTCGAGAGTTCTGGCCATCGAGAGTTCTGGCAGTCGAACGTCCGGCCTCGTCATTCCTCGGCGAAGACCAGATCCTCGATCGGGTGGGTCATGCGTACCGTCCCGCCGTCGACCTCGACCACGTGGTGCAGGCCGGTGATGGTCTTGGCGGTGGGGCCCTGGGAGAGGATGCGGAATCGGTCGGCGCCGCCGAAGAGGTAGCTGGGGAAGCAGTCCAGCGAGGAGTCGGGCGCGAAGCGCAGATGGTCCGCGAGGCGGCGGAAGAGCTTCGGGAGCAGCACCAGGTCGTCCGTGAGGGAGGACAGGCCGGTGATCGCCGCGCCGGCGGTCGTCCTGTCCTTGGCCCATACGCCGAGACCCGCCGACCTCGCCTGCTGGGCCACCGCGGTCAGTTCGGTGCGCAGGTCGGGGAAGAGGTCCGAGTAGAAGGTAGGGAAGACCAGGCCGAGCGCGAGCAGGTGGTGGTTGGCGGTGGTGCGCAGCAGCGGTACGTCCACGGTGATCCAGTCGCCGCTCTTCTTGCCCGCGGGTGGCGCGCCGCGACCGGCCAGCGCGACGCAGCGGCTGTGTACGTCGATCCCGCTCGCCAGGACGAAACCGGGCACGCTCTCCGGGGTGCTGGCGGTGACCTTCTCGCCCGCGTGCTGGACGGTGGTGAATCCGAGCCAGTTGAGCAGCTCGTCGCGGGCGGCGTGGGCGAGGTCAAGTGGCTGGTGCACCTCGTGCGGGCCCGCGCCCAGATAGTGGGTCTCCAGCGCGTCGATCGCGTCGAGCCGCAGGTTGGCGCCGCCACGGCTGTTCCGGTGCGTCTTGTCGATCTTGTGCGTGCCGGGGATCTCGTACCAGAAGGCCGCGTCGTGTGGGTCGAAGCGGACGGTGTCGCCGTCCGGCTTCGCGTTCAGGATCCGGTAGTCGCCCTCGATGAGGAGCATGGGCATGAGTACCTCCGCGTCAACGCCGGTGACTCATTGTCGCCACGCGGCGGCTCCCTCGCACCCGGAGTGATACGGATTTACGACGTTTGTGGCGGCCCTTCGTGGGCGTGCTTCAGCTTCGCGCGGGCGTCCACCGTGTCAGGTGGGGCGACCGCCGACCAGAAGCGGTGGCAGGTGACGAAGACGGCGAGTTCTCGTTCGCGTTGGCGGAGCTTCTCGACCTCGGCCTGTTCGTCGGGTGTCCAGCCGGGGGAGGCGGGGCGCTCCACCTTGCGCCAGCCCTTGTCGTCGCTGAAGCCGTCCAGGGGCTCCACCGACCAGGGGAGCCTCTTGAGCAGGGCCAGGAGCTCCGCCCGGACCTGATGCAGCTCCTCCTGGCCGGCCAGGAGGTCACTCGGGAAGTCATAGGTCGCAGCCACGCGGCAATGGTACGCCTGTTCGAATTTGAGGTGCGAGTTCCTTCGGGGACTTCACGCGAACGGGTGGGGCGTCCAGGTCGGACGACGTCCTGTCGCGGCGGCCCGAACCGTCAGTCGTCGTCGGTGAGTTCGCGGCTGCGCGCGTTGGCCCGGTCCACCTCGGCCATGTGCTCCTCGGCCCAGGCCCTGACCACGGCGAGCGGGCCCTCCAGCGACAGGCCGAGCGGAGTGAGCCGGTAGTACACGCGCGGCGGCACCGACGGCTCCACCCTGCGGTCGACCAGGCCGTCGCGGGTCATGCCCTGGAGGGTGACCGACAGCATCTTCTGTGAGACCCCGGGCATCCTGCGCCGCAGTTCCGCGAAGCGCACCTCCTCCGGGGATGCCTCCGCCAGCACTTTGACGGCCATCGACATCCACTTCGTACCGATCCGGTCGAGCAGGCGACGGGTCGGGCACTGCGGATCGAACAGATCCCCGCGATTCCCGTCGCGGGGCTGCGGCGGCGAAGGGGTCATGAGGGGGTCACCTGGAGCTCACCACCTGTCGTAGAAGTGCCGTCTTGGCGTCCCCAGGCTAGTTACCTACGGTTTGGTTGTCACCATTGGTAACCGCCCCCGGCTCCTGGAGGTCTCATGTCCGTCGCACTCCGGCAGGTCAAAGCCAACGGCGTCGCACTCAACGTGGCCCTGGCCGGCGAGGGCCCGGCCGTCCTGCTGCTCCACGGCTTCCCGCACACCTGGCGGCTGTGGACCCACGTCCTGGACGGGCTCGCCGGGCGGTACCGGGTCATCGCACCGGACCTGCGCGGATGCGGCGCGAGCGCGCGCACCGCGGGCGGCTACGACGCCGGTACGCTCGCGGCCGACGCCGAAGCCCTCCTCGACTCCCTCGGAGAGACCTCCGCCGCCGTGATCGGCATCGACGCGGGCACCCCGCCGGCCTTCCTCCTTGCCATGCGCCGCCCCGACCTCGTCCGGCGACTCGTCGTCATGGAGTCGCTGGTGGGCAGGCTGCCGGGCGCCGAGGAGTTCCTCGCCCACGGCGCGCCGTGGTGGTTCGGCTTCCACGCGGAATCCGGCCTTGCGGAATCCGTTCTGACCGGGCACGAGGACCGGTACATCGACTGGTTCCTCGACGCGGGCACTCTCGGGCAGGGCGTGGATCCCGCCATCCGTGACGCCTTCGTCCACGCGTACACCGGCACCGAGGCCCTGCGCTGCGCCTTCTCGTACTACCGGGCCCTGCCCGAAAGCGCCCGGCAGATCCAGGAAGCCGTTCGGACGGTCCGGCTGGCCGTGCCCACCATGGCCATCGGCGCCCGCCCCGTGGGCAGTGCGCTCGAACGACAACTGCGGCCGGTGGCCGACCACTTGATCGGCCACGTCATCGAGAACTGCGGACACATCATCCCGCTGCACCGCCCGGAGCGGCTCCTCGGCCTGCTGGAGCCGTTCCTCGCCCTGGAGGGATCAGGGGGTCAGCTTCGCCATCACGGCCCGGGGCAGTGACGGATTGGCCGCGGCCGCCTCCGCCACCCGCCCCTCGTCGTCGCTGAGCAGTTCGACGATGACCTCCGCGGGCAGGGACGGGTGGGCGGCGGCTGCCGGTCGCGCCTGTCGGTCGGTCAGGCAGGCGAGCAGGGACGGCGCCGTCGCGTTGGGGTGGCGGGCCACCTCGCGGAACGCCTTCTGGACCGGTGGGTCGTGTCTCGTCACGTGCTCCAGGAGGGACGGCGACGCGTCCGGGTTCGTCGCCACCCTGGCCAGCACCCGGACTCCGTGACGGTCGATCATGGCGCGCAGCCGGGCCTCGGAGAGGCCGGGGTGAGGGGCGATGGACTTGAGCACCTTCGCGTCGGTGTCGGCGGCCAGCGCGTCGCGGATCCCGGGCGGCAGATCGCGTCGTGCGGCGAGGAGCATCCGTACGACCGGGTCGCGCGACTCGGCCAGTTCCTCGACCTCGGCAGGGGTGGCGGCGGCGATCCGTGGCAGCAGGGTCGCGCCGATCTTGGCGGTGCCCGCCAAGGAGGCCAGCACGTCCAGTGGTACCTGGGGATTGTGAGCCACGCTGCGCCGTACGTCGGGGCTCACGTCGGTGGCCAGCGCGCGCAAGTGGGCGGCGTCGAGCGCGGGGTTCTCGGCGAGGTCGGCCCGTACGCCGGGCAGAGGGTCGTCGGCCAGCCGTCGCCCTGCCTCCGGGGGCAGGTCGGGCCGGGCGGCGAGCGCCCAGCGCAGCAGGCCGGAGGAATGGTCGGCGAAACCGGCGGCGGCTCGGGCGGGGGTAGCCGGGTTGCTCAGTGCCTGCCGCCACATCTCGTGCAGGGTGGACTCGTGGGAACCGGTGCAGAATGCGCCCGGCGGCAGGTCGTCGGCCGGGCGCGGGCGAGCGAGAGCGGCCGGAGTCCGCTCTCGGTCGCAGACCAGGCAGCGCCGCGCCGGAGGCAGCCCGTCCCCGGTCAGCAGCATCTCCAGTACGGCCGGTGGTGTCGCCTCGTTGACCGCCACCGCGCGGCGGACCTCGGCGTGCGGGTGTCGCGCGAGCCGGGCGGCCATGTCCGGCGTGGTCCACAGCGCGAGCTCGGCCACGACCGCGATCTCGGAGTCGGCGGCGAGCGTGTCCGTCACGTCGGGTGGCAGGTCCGGGCAGGCGGCCAGCTTCGCGCGGCGCTCGGTGACCGGATCCGTCGCGAAGCGGCGTGCCCACTCCGGGGGACCGGCCCCCGTGTCGAGCAGGGCGAGCGCGGCCTGCGGCTGGGCCACGGGATCGATGTCGGCGGATGTCAGCCGTCCCTCGTACGCGAGGCGTACGGCGATGTCCTCGGCGCGTGCGGCCAGCGCGCGTGCCTGCGCGTGGCCGAGGTCCGGGCGGGCGGCGAGTTCCGCGGCGATCTCCGCGTCTGCGTCTGTCTCCGCGATCGCGACCGCGATCAGTCGGTCGACCAGCTCGGCGGGGAGGGCCGGGTTGGCGGCGAGCCCGCACAGGATGTGGTTCACGGGGGCACATCCTGCCCGGGGCGTGCGAGAAGCGCCCGTGGATTTCTCTCCGGCTCCGTCGGCTCTCCCCGCATCAGCGAATTGCTCAGCCCAGACTGTGCAGTCTCAACTGGACAGTCTGGACTGAAGGTCCTAGCGTGGGGGCATGAACGGCAGCAGTGACAGCAGGGACGACACCGAAGGTGTCGACGGCGTCTCCGGGTCCGCCGCGCGTGCCGCGCGGGATCTGCGGGTCGCGTTCAACCGGCTGCGGCGGCGGATCAGGGAGGTCGCCGAGACGGAGGGGGAGGCGCAGGACCTCACGCCCTCCCAGGTGTCCGCGCTCACGCTGGTGAGCAAGAGCGGCGCCGCGACGGCCAGTGGACTGGCGGCCGCCGAGGGGGTGCGCCCGCAGTCGATGGCCGCCACGCTCGCCGCGCTCGACCAGTACGGGCTGATCGAGCGCAACCCCGATCCCGGGGACGGCCGGCGGCAGCTCGTCACACTCACCGACGCGGGGCGCGAGCGCATCGAGGGCACCCGGCAGGCCCGTGCGGAATGGCTGGCCCGGGCCTTCGAGGACCGCTGCACGGAGGCCGAGCGGCAGACCGTCATCGAGGCCATGGCCGTACTGGAACGGCTCACCCGGCCGTGATGCCCAAGATATCCGGACTCGCTCGCTCCGACTCCACCGGCAGGCCGACCCCGCCCGCGTGGGCTCCGCGGCCGGACTCCTGCGCACCTTCATGTACCTCGGCGCGAAGGTCGCCTCCGCCGCCGACGCGGCCGTCTTCCCCCATGGCGCCTACACCGGGGGCCTGCACCACCTGGCCCTCTTCATGCTCGCCGGAGCCGCGCTGCTCCTGGCGGTGACCCTGCTCGACCGATCCCTGCGCACCCTCGCGCCCTCCCCCCCGAAAGGCCTGACCATGGCTGTCACCACGCTCGACCCGAACACCGCGCTCGTCGTCATCGACCTGCAGCACGGCATCGCCGGAAACCCGGGCCTCGCCCCGAACCCGGCCGCCGAGGTCGTGGAGCGGGCGGCCCGGCTCGCGGACGCCTTCCGCGAGCAGAGCCTCCCCGTCGTCCTCGTCCGGGTCACCGCCGCCGCCGACGGCGCGGACGGCGTGCCCGGGCGCATCGACGGCCCCGCCCGCGCCCCCCGTGTCTGGCCGGAGGGCTGGGACGTCCTCGTCGACGAGCTCGCCGGTCACCCGGAGGACATCGTCGTCACCAAGCGGAACTGGGGCGCGTTCTACGGCACCGACCTCGACCTGCAGCTGCGCCGCCGCGGGATCACCCAGATCGTGCTGGTCGGCATCGCCACCAGCATCGGCGTCGAGTCCAGCGCCCGCGCCGCCCACGAGCACGGCTACCACGTCACCCTGGCCACCGACGCCATGTCCGACATCGACGCCGAGACCCACCGCAACAGCGTCGAGCGGATCTTCCCGCGTCTCGGTGAGACGGGCACGACGGACGAGATCCTGGAAGTGCTGGCCAAGACCCACGCCTGAGCCGTAGTCAGGGTCAGTGGCGGCGGTCGCCCTCCAGCTCCTCCAACTCCCTCACCAGCCCCCGCGCCACCGGCACGGCCACCCCGTGCCGGTCCGCGGCCCGCAGCAACGCGCCGCCGATCGCGTCGAGTTCGAGCGGACGGCCCGCCTCGGCGTCGCGCTGCATGGAGGACTTGGTGTCCGGCGGGAAGGCGTCGTAGCGGGCGAGGGCCACGGCCGGGTCCGCCGGGGCGCCGCACGCCCGGCTGACGGCGGCCGTCTCCGCCACCAGGGACGTCAACTCCTCGCGGTGGCGCGTACGGACCTCGCCGAGCGGCACCCCGTAACGGGTCGTCAGCAGCGCGAACGGCGCGAGGAACGACATCTTCGCCCACAGCGTGGCCGCCTCGTCGTCCAATACGCGGACGGTGGGGCCGGTGGGGCCTGCCGCAGCCAACACCCCGGCGAGCGCGTCCAGCCGGCCGCGCGGCACGCTCTCACCGGTCAGGTCGATCTCGGCGAAGGGGCTGCCGTGTTCGATCACCCCGGGGGCGGTCCGGGTCGACTCGACACGGATGACGGCGGGGGCGACACGGGCGGCACCGTAGCGGGCTCGCAGGGCCGCCGGGTGTTCGACACCGTTCAGGAACGGGACCAGCAGGCCGTCGCCGAGCGCCTCCGGCCGTACCCGCTCCAGGGCCGCGTCCAGCGCCGTGTGCTTGACCGAGATCAGGCAGGCGTCGACCGGTTCGCGCAGTTCGGTGTCGGCCTCCACGGCCGCCGTGAAGTCCCCGAACCGGCCGCTGCGGACGCGGATGCCGTCCGCGCGCAGCGCCCGCGCCGTATCGTCCCCGGCCAGACAGATCACCCGGTGTCCGGCCCGGGCCACCAGCGCGGCCAGCAGTCCGCCGACGCCGCCCGGGCCCAGTACCGCCACGGTCGACCGGTCTGCGGCCCGTTCCGCGTCCTGTTCCTCGGCCCGTTCCTTCGGCTGGTCCTTGGTCATGACTGTTCGATCCTCTCGTCGGTCGGCCCCGGAAGGTGGCCGCCTCGACGTAGATCATCCCGCTACGGCAGCAGGACCGATGCCCCGGGTTCCGACCGGCCGCGCGAGACTGGACGCATGTGCCGCAGCATCAAGACACTCCGCCCGCCCGTGCTCCCCGAAGAGGCCACCGAGGAGGAGATCCGGGCCGCCGCCCTCCAGTACGTCCGCAAGGTGTCCGGCTTCCGCGCCCCGGCCGCCCACAACCGTGAGGTGTTCGACCGCGCGGTCGAGGCGATCGCCGCCGCCACCGCCGAACTGCTGGACGGCCTGGAGGTACGCGGGGCCGCTCAGCCCGGGCGCGCCGGATAGCGCCCCGCGTGTCCGCAGGTCCGCATATCCGCGGGTCCGTGCCTCCGTGGGTCAGGCGCCGGTGCCCGACTCCTGGGGTGCGGGACGGCGCATCAGGTAGGCCGCGCCCGCCCCCGCGCCGAACAGCGCCAGGAACGACACCCCGGTCGCGAGCCAGCTCGCGCCCAGCCACTGGCCGCCGAAGTAGCCGAGAGCGACGCTGTAGGCGGCCCAGGCCAGGCCCGCAACGATCGACCACGGCAGGAACTCGCGGACCCGGCGGTGGGCCGCGCCCGCGCCGAGTGAGACGACCGAGCGTCCGGCGGGCGCGAAGCGGGCGAGGACGACCAGCGCGCCCCGGGCGCCGCCGCCGCGCGCGAGGACCGCGCCGAGACGTTCCTGCGCGCTGGACAGCCGGCGCGAGCGGGCTATGGCCCGGTCCAGGCGTTCGCCGCCGCGCCAGGCCAGCCGGTAGGCCACCAGATCACCGAGGACCGAGGCGGTGGCCGCGGAGAGGGTGAGCGCCATGATGTTGGGCACCGGCTGCCCGACGACGGCCCCCGCGGAGCCCGCCGCCGCTGCCGTGGCCGCCGTGATGACGAGGACGCCGCTCGGCAGGACCGGCAGGAAGACGTCCAGCAGGACCGAGACGGCCACCGCCGCGTAGATCCATGGGCTGCCTGTCAGCGGCCCCACACTCTCCAGCACCGAAACTCCCCTGTACTCCCCCGTTGGCACGACCTCGCCGCTACGTAGCGGGGGAGCGGCAGGCGGCCTGTGACAGCCATACAGCGTACGCGGCGGGTGTGACAGGAGGGTCACTGGGGGTTCATGTGCTCCTCACGGAGGGAGCGAGTAAGGGAGGGGCGAAGTCGGGGCGGGGACGAGCGTTGGAGGAGTGGGACAGCGATGGTGGCAGGGATGATCGCCGGCGCCCTGGCGTCGGCCGTACTGACGGTGGGCGGCGGCGCGGGAGCGGACGGCTACTGGATGACGACGGACGCGCGGTTCGCGCCGCCCGGCGCCTTCGTTCCGTCGGCGGCACTGACGTACGACATGCGGGTCGTTCCGGCGGCCGGCTGGATCGAGGTGAGCCAGCTGATGGACGAGCGGGGCGCCACGACCGTACGGCTGCGGGTGACCGGAGTGAAGGCGGGCCACACGTTCGGGGCGCGGGTGCACCAGAAGTCCTGCGCCGCCGATCCGGCCGCGGCGGGCGGGGTCTACCAGCGCCTCGCGGATCCGGCTCACGCTGATCCGGACAACGAGGTGTGGCTGGACTTCACCGCCGACGAGAACGGGACGGGTGAGGCGAGGACCCGGCACGACTGGGGGTTCAGGCCGGGCGGGGCCGGTTCGGTCGTGCTCTACGACGGGCCGGGCGCGGGAGGTACGCGGGTGGCGTGCTTCACCGTCCCGTTCGGATGGGTCGCCGGGACGGCCTGAGCGAGGGCGGTACGGGACGCGCGGTGCGGGACGGCGCCCACCTCCGGGTGCGGGAGGCGGGCGCCGGGCCGGGGGCGGTGCCAGGGTCAGGCCGCGACGGGCTCCGAGGCCCGCTCGTCCGCGCGGGACGCGGCCGTGCGCCCGGCGAGGAGCCGGTCGAGGCCGAGCGCGCCGGAGCCGGTGAACACCAGCAGCAGCATGGTCCAGCAGAACAGCACGGAGAGCTCGCCGCCGTTCTGGATCGGCCACAGGGCCGTCGACTGGTGCACGTCGAAGTACGCGTAGGCCATCGAGCCCGACGCGATGAACGCCGCGCCGCGGGTGCCGAGGCCCAGCAGCACCAGGGCGCCGCCGACGAGCTGGATCACGGCCGCGTACCAGCCCGGCCAGGTGCCGGACGGGATGGAGCCGCCGTCGGTGCCGGCCGCGCCGCCGAGGACACCGAAGAGCGAGGCGGCGCCGTGCACGGCGAAGAGCAGGCCTATGACGATACGCAACAGGCCGATGGCGTACGGCTGAGCGCTGTTGAGGCGGTCGGTCATGTGGGGGACTCCTTCGGTCTGGTCCGGTCCGTGGGGAACCGGATCCTGGGGGCGGAACCGAGTGAGTCATCAACGTTAGGGGAACCTAATCAATGCTTGCAAGTTCAACATTTAGCCATGCTCCGGGTTCCGCTTGGGCTTCCGTTTCCGCTGTCGCCGCACGTAGCGCGGCCCGCGCCACCGCGTCGGCGTCCGAAAGCGTGACCGAATCCACACCCGGCCGGGCCCCGGCCGCGGTCACCCAGTGCACGCCCTCCGTGGGCACCCCGAAGGCGAACCGCCGTGCGTGCGGCCGACCTTGACGGTCAATCAGACGGTAGGGGCGCGGTGTTACGTCCAGCCCTCCGGTTTCGTAACCGTCGCTCGTGTGCGGGCGGCACCCGCCCGTTTTCAGCAGCCGGGTGAGCAGTTCGTCGCCCGTCCGCCTGAGGTCCGGTTCCGGCAGCCGCGCCTCTATCAGCGTGGTCGCGCGGACGGTCGAGCCCGGCACGTCGGGGGAGTGCGCGACCCACCCCCCGTCCTCGGCCCGCACTTCCAGCCGGGGGCCCAGGACGTCCAGGACACCCGCCTCGATCAGCGCGGCCATCTCCTCGACGCGGCGGCGGGGCGGTCCGATGGAGAGGAAGGCGTTGAGCGGCGTGTACCAGCGGTCCAGGTGCTCGCGCCGCGAGCCACCCGGCAGGCCCCCGTGGTCCACGATCCGCCGCACCTCGTTGCGCAGGTCGCGCAGCACGTCCAGGGCGGCCTTCAGGGGACCGTCGACGTTCCCGAGCGCGGCCTCCTCGGCGTCCTCGCGCAGATGCGCCAGCAGCCAGGAGCGCCAGGCGTCGGGCGTGGCGAAGCCGTGGCCGGCGTACGGGCGCGAAACGCGGTCCCAGCACCAGCGATCGCCCTCCGGGATGCCGAACTCGTCGAGGACGCGGGCCTCTTGAGGGCTCCGGTGCGTGGCGGCGAGGAAACGGTCCCTGAACTCCAGCAGCCTCGGGCGCTCCCACCGACCGGCGCACACACCCTCGTAGTAGACGGTCTCCACCTCCTTCGCGATCAGCGGCCATATCTCGCCCAGGAAGTCCGGCGCCTCACCGGAGTCGGCGCGCTTGCGGAAGCCGGCGATGACCTCGTCGGTGAGGACGAGGGGGAGATGGCGGCCGTAGGGGCCCTTCGCGTTGTCGCCGCGGGCCTGGTACGGGACACCGCGGCGTGAGCCCGCGTACAGGCGGGGCTCGTGGCCGGAGGAGAGGTAGCGCAGGCCCTCGGCGGTGCGGGTGAAGCGGCCGCCGCGGCCCGTCGTGAGCAGGGCCATGTGGTCGAAGAAGTTGAGACCGAGGCCACGCAGCAGGACCGGTTCGCCGGGAGCGGGTGCGGCGGCGGACAGGTCGACGTCCGCCGGGTTGGCGGGCGGGATGTGGCGCAGGCCGTGCCGTTCGGCGTACGCCGTGAGGTCGCGTTGGGCGCGGTCCGGGGCCGCCGGCAGATGGCCCTGGGCGAGGACGACCGCGGACAGCTCCGGCAGCGCGCGCCCGTTGTCGAGGGTGAGGGTCTGGCGGCCGTCGGGATCGTCGTCGAGCCGTACCGCGCGCGCCGCGTGCACCTCGACGCGCACTCCGGGCGGCGCCCCGCGCACCACCTCGGCGAACACCCACTCCAGATAGCGGCCGTAGTGCGCGCGGGTCGGGTAGTCGTCCGGGCCCAACTCGCCGCCCGCCCAGGTGTGCAGGCTCGGCCCGGGGCGGACCGGGCCCGAGCAGTCCACGCTGTCGTCGGTGAAGAGGGTCACCTGCGAGGCCACGGTGTTCATCAGCAGATGCGGTGACTGCGCGGTGCGCCAGACGCGGCCGGGGCCGGGCGGCGACGGGTCGACCACGTGGACCGTCAGCCGTGCTCCGGGCGGGAGCAGCTCCGGCGCGGAGGCGCACAGGCGTTCAAGGACGCTGGTGCCCCGCGGTCCCGCGCCGACGACGGCGAGGGACACATCGACGGCAGGGGTGGTCCCGGAGGGCGCGGCGCTCACTGCAGACAAAGGTGTGACTCCCGGGCATGGAGGGCGCATGACGGCGAACCGCCTGCTGGGAGCTCCACGGGAAGGTCCCCTGGAAGCGGACGGTCCGCCTCATCATGCCGTCGGCGAGAACCCGAACCGAGCCCCGGGCGGGAGGATCGCCGTCCGCTGCGGGATGCGTCACGGGTATATCACGGGGCCCTCACGCACCCCTCGCACCGCTATCACGCTTGCTTCACAGGCGCGTTGTGCACGACAGGGGCCGTTCACGAAGAGATCTCGGACTCCATGACCGTCCGCAGCCGGGCGGCGCCCCCGCCCTTCCCCGCGCGGGCCTGCTCCAGCCTCAGCCGGGCCGAACGTCCATGCAGGGTCAGGGTCATGAGCTGGTTGCCGAACCAAGGGCCGCCCGTTTTGCGCCAGTCGACGGGCGGCCGGTCGCACTTGCCGTGCCGGGCGAACCGGCGCCCGATCGCCCGCCCGACCGCGCTCCACCCGAAGCGGAAGCCGAGCCGTATGGAGAGGGGGATGGAGTTGTGGACGGGGGAGCAGGTCAGCTGGAGGACGCGGGCGTCGGGGGAGCGGGGGGAGTCGGGCGTCCCAGAGGTCCCGGAAGGCCACTGGGGCTCGGCGATATAGGCGTGGTGGACGTCTCCGGACAGCACGGACACCGTCGCGGGGGCGTCCGGCCCGGAACCGGCCTCGGCGATCAGCTCCGCGAGCGCGGCGAAGGACGCCGGGAAGGCCGCCCAGTGCTCCAGGTCGGCCCGGCGGCGTAGCTTCTCCCCGAACCGGGCCCAGCGCGAGCCCCGTTCACCCCGGCACAGGGCGGCGTCCCATGCCTCGGCGTCGTGCACGAGGTGGGGGAGCAGCCAGGGCAGTGAGGTGCCGATCAGGAGGTGGTCGCAGGAGCCCGGCGCGTCCAGCGCCTGCTCGCGCAGCCACCGCTCCTCGCCCGGGTCCAGCATCGCCCGCCGGTCCTCGGCCAGCACGCGGGCCGCCCGGGTGTCCACCATCAGCAGCCGTACGCGGCCGAAATCGCGGCGGTAGCTCCAGCGGACGGAGGCCGGATCGGCGTCGGACTGGGCGGCGAAGGCGCTCAGTACGTCGGTGCCGTCGGGGGTCTCGCGGACGGCGGCGTACAGGGCGTCCGTGGCGAGCTCGCGCGGTGAGAGGTTGCCGAGGTGCTGGTGGACCCAGTACGACATCAGGCCGCTCATCAGCCGCTCGCGCCACCACACCGTGGCCCGCATGTCGGCGAGCCAGGAGGCGCTGGTGTTCCAGTCGTCGATCACGTCGTGGTCGTCGAAGATCATGCAGCTGGGTACGGTCGACAGTAGCCAGCGGACTTCCGGGTCGAGCCACGATTCGTAGTAGAGGCGGGTGTACTCCTCGTAGTCCGCGACCTGGTCGCCCGGCGGGTCCGCGAGGTTGCGGCGGGCGGCGAGCCAGCGCCGGGTGGCCTTCGAGGTCTCGTCGGCGTACACCTGGTCGCCCAACAGGAGCAGGACGTCCGGCCGTTCGCTCTCGGGCTCGCTCGCGACACGGTCCGCCAGCGTGTCCAGCGCGTCGGGCCCGACCGGGTCCTTCTCGTCCGCGGGCGGCGCGGCCCAGCGGCAGGAGCCGAAGGTGACACGGACGGCGTCTTCCTCGCCCCGGGTGCGGACGACCGACGGCGGGAAGGGGGAGTCGGGCAGCGGCCAGACACCGACGCCGTCCAGCAGTACCTCGTAGGCGGTGTCCGTGCCCGGGGTCAGACCGCTCACCGGCACCAACGCGTAGTGGTGCCCGGCGACTTGGAAGGTGCGGGCCGAGCCGCGGGCGCCGTCGGCGCAGCGCACCTCGGCGGTGCACGGACGGCTCGCCTCGACCCAGAAGGTCGCGGACGAGCCGTCGACGTACCTCAGCAGCGGTCCCAGGCGCAGTTCCGCCAAGGTGATCACCCCTCTCCGTCGCCCCGTACGGTACGGAACGACGGAGATGAGCGGGGAGGTTCCGGGAACTGCGCCGGATTCCGTGGGGGGAGGGGACCGGTGGGGATCCGTGGGGGGATCGTTGCGGGGGTCGGTGCGGGGATCAGCAGCCGCTGAGGACCGAGCTGAGCTTGCTCTTCTCCGCCGAGTCGACCTTGAGGTTGTAGTAGTACTTCACCTGGACCCAGGCGCGGACGTAGGTGCAGGCGTAGGAGCTGAGCGGGGGCATCCACTCGGCCGGGTCCTGGTCGCTCTTCTGCTGGTTCACGTTGTCCGTGACGGCGATGAGCTGCGGACGGGTCACGTCGTTGGCGAAGGCCTGGCGCTGGGCGGTGGTCCAGGCGCTGGCGCCGGAGTCCCAGGCCTCGGCGAGCGGGACGAGGTGGTCGATGTCCAGGTCGGAGGCGGCGGTCCAGGTGGCGCCGTCGTAGACCGAGTACCAGGTGCCGCTGGTGGCGGTGCAGGCGGAGTTGGTGACGACGTTCGAACCGTCGCGCTTGAGGACGTACTCACGGGTGTTGCAGGTGCCGCTGATGGTGATCCAGGTGGGGAAGAGAGCACGGTCGTAGCCGGTGCGGTTCTCCGTCGCCACGGTGAGCGAGGCGAGGTAGGTGCGCGCGGTGGCGGCGCTGACCGGGGTGGGGAGCGCGGCGGAGGCGGTCGGGCCGTTGAAAATCCCGACCATGGCTATCAGGCCGGTGAGGGCTGCGAGTATGCTCAGCCGTCGACGCGCGTAGACCTTTGGCATGCGAACTCCCTTGAGGTGGGGGGACGTTGGGGCGAGCGGGCCCATGCTCGCGGTGCCGCATTTCCGGAAGGTGTGAGGCAGGTAAGAAGCTAGTGACGTGCGCATGACATGCCAAGGGGTTCGGGGCAATCGTTTTCTGTGGATCGGGGAAGGCGGGCTCCGGGGGTGCGGCGGTGTGGCCGGTCCGAGGGGCTCGGGACCTTTGGCCCTGCCCGGCCCGTTTCGTCATCCCGTACGATGGGTGGCGCAGAAGGGGAGTAGCTCTTCGCCGGACCGTCGACATACTGCTCAGCTCGTCTGAGCCGGCGCCCGGAGGCAGACCGTCACGGTCGGCCAGCGAGACCTTCGGCAGAGCAGTGCACTGTCCGCGCGTACGTCCTCGTGCGGGCGCCGATGTGTGCTGCCGTGCCGAGGTGTCGCGCAGCAGTCACAGCACTCTCGGTGGGGCAGCCCCGACCGATTGAGGGATTTTGATCAGCATCACCGTGATGGCGCTCGTCTTCGGCGTCGTCTTCCTCGCCGAGCTGCCGGACAAGACCGCGCTCGCCGGGCTCGTCCTCGGCACCCGCTATCGCGCCTCGTACGTCTTCGCGGGCGTCGCCGCCGCCTTTGCCGTGCACGTCGCGCTCGCCGTCGCCGCGGGCAGTGTGCTGACCCTGCTGCCGCAGCAGATCGTGCACGCGATCACGGGTGTGCTGTTCCTCGCCGGTGCCGCCGTGCTGCTCCTGAAGAAGGGCGAGGACGAGGAGGATATCCGCGATCCCGCGAACCAGAGCTTCTGGAAGGTCTCGGGGGCGGGCTTCATGCTCATCCTGGTCGCCGAGTTCGGTGACCTCACGCAGATCATGACGGCGAACCTCGCGGCCCGGTACGACGACCCGCTCTCGGTCGGCCTCGGTGCGGTGCTCGCGCTCTGGGCGGTGGCCGGACTCGGCATCGTCGGCGGCAAGGCCCTGATGAAGCGGGTTCCGCTGGAGCTCATCACCAAGGTCGCGGCCATGCTGATGCTGGCGCTGGGGGTCTGGAGTCTGTACGAGGCGGTGGCGGCCTGAGCCGTCGGCGCCCCGCTCTTCGGCGCCGCGCTCTTCGGGGTGCCGGTGAAGGGCCCGAGGCTCGTCCGTCGGGGTGTCGTCGAAGGGCCCGGCGCTCGTCCTGGTCGGGGGTGGTGGCGCTGCTCCCTCTCGTTTTGTATCGTAGAGAAACAAAGTGGCTCCCGTCCGCACTCCCTGACCGGCGGGCGGGGCCGCCTTGTCCCCCGGGGGACCCGGTGCTGATCCAATGGACGCCCCCGGCCCCTTCCCCGCGCCCTGGAGCCTGCCGATGACGGCCACCACCGTTCTGACCGCCCGCGCCCTCCTGCTCGACATGGACGGCACCCTCGTCAACTCGGACGCCGTGGTCGAGCGCTGCTGGCACCGCTGGGCCGAGCGGCACGGGCTGGACGGGGACGAGGTCATGAAGGTCGTCCACGGGCGGCAGGGGTACGCGTCGATGGCGGTGCTGCTGCCGAACCGGCCGATGGAGCAGAACTACGCCGACAACGCGCGCATGCTCGCCGAGGAGACCGCCGACATGGACGGGGTCGTCGCGATTCCGGGTGCCGCGGAGTTTCTTGCCTCGCTGGGCGGGGTGCCGCATGCCCTTGTCACCTCCGCGGATGTGGGACTGTCCACGGCGCGGATGGCTGCCGCCGGGCTGGGGCTGCCGGATGTGCGGGTCACCGCGGAGTCCGTCGGTGCGAGCAAGCCTGATCCCGAGGGTTTTCTGAAGGGTGCTGCCGAGTTGGGTGTGGCGCCTGAGGACTGTGTGGTCTTCGAGGACTCGGGGGCCGGGATTGCTGCTGGGCGGGGTGCCGGGATGCGGGTGGTCGGGGTGGGGTCCCGGGCCGGCTTTCATCGTCCGGATGTCGTCGTGCGTGATCTGACGCAGGTGCGGGTGGAGGTTGTCGGGGACGGGACGATACGCCTGCACGTCGGCTGACACCCGGTTTCCTCGCCCCCGCCGCCCCTACCCGTCCCATCCCTACCTGGGGGCTCCGCCCCCAGACCCCCGGGGTGTGTCCGTCGACTGCGGGCGAGTGGGGGCCGATCGCGCAGTTCCCCGCGCCCCTGGGGCACGGGGCTGCGCCCCGGTGCCCCATCGCACTGACGGCCTCGCCCTCAAACGCCGGACGGGCTGAACATACGAACCGGCGCCGAAAAGAGCGCCCCGTCAGGGTCGCGGGGAACCGCGCGCCAAACCAATCGGGTGGCCGGGGGATGCGGGGCGAAGCCCCCGCCTCGGGGGCGCGGGGAACTGCGCGCCAAGCCCCCACCGGCCGGCAGGCGAACGGATTGGGAGGCCGGGGGGTGCGGGGCGCAGCCCCGTCTTGGGGGCGCGGGGAACTGCGCGCCAAGCCCCCACCGGCCCGCAGTCGAACGAATCGGGTGGCCGGGGGATGCGGGGCGCAGCCCCGTCTTAGGGGCGCGGGGAACTGCGCGCCAAGCCCCCACCGGCCGGCAGGTGAACGGATTGGGAGGGCGGGGGGTGCGGGGCGAAGCCCCCGCCTCAGGGGCGCGGGGAACTGCGCGAACGGCCCCCGCCGGGCCGCAGTCGAGGAATTCACCGAACCCGTCGGACCGCTACGGCGTCCTCGTCTCACCCTCGAGGCTCGCCCGTGTCGCCGCCCCATACACCCCGGACTCGTCGCCCCTGATGCCACGCGCCCACTGATAGCGGCGTACCGCGTCCTCGACCTGGCCGGAGTACGTACCGTCGGCCTTGCCGGTGTAGAGGGACAACTGGCGCAGGCGCAGTTGGAGTTCGGTGACCTCGGAGCCCTTGTCGCCGCGGCGCAGGGTCTGGGCGGGCTGATCGCCCGTGGAGCCCTGGCCCGGCGCCAACGACGCGGCCGCGGTGGGCGTGGGTGTGGATGACGGTGAGGGCGCGGGCGGCTGTGATCGCGTCGCCGACGCCGACGCCGAGGGGGACGGGCTTCCGCTGGGGGACGGGGGCGGCGCGGTCGTTGTCGTTGCCGTGGTTGTGGGGGACGTGGCGCCCCCGGGGGCCGACCCCGAGTCTGATCGCGACGACGGGGACGACGGCGCCGACGTCGGCGTCGGTGACGGTGACGGGTCCGGCACGCTCGCCCGTACATCGTCCGGCAGCGCCCTGTCCCGCGCGGGGGCGTCGTACGAGAACAGCCCGCTCGCGAACCCCGCCGCCGCCACGACCGCCACCGCGGCCCCTGTCACGGCCAGCAGGGCCGTACGCCGTCGGCGCCGGGGAGGTTCCTCCGGGAAGGGGGACAGGGGTGGGTACGGGGGTTCGTTCCCGGAGTCGACGTGCCGTGCGGCGGTGGTGGCCTCCGACGGCACCGTACGCAGGCGCATGGTGGCGGGGGAGGGGGAGGGGGAGGGGGAAGGGGAGGACTCGGTCGCCGGCAGATCCACGTAGGGGCGTATTCGCAGGGGGTCGAAGTCCTCCGCCGCTGCCGCCTCCGCCGTGCGCGCGTCGCGCAGGGCGTCGGACGCGCGCCGGGTGCAGGCGCAGGACGGGGTGCCGTCCGGTGTCCGGGGCGCGGCGCACTCGGGGCAGACATGCCCGTTCGGTTCAGTCACGCGTTGGGTCCCTCCCCCTGAGACTCGCCCCCTCGGAACTCCCGAGGTTAGCCACATCCACCACACCTTCTCCCAGGAGCCCCCGGAATCCCGCCTTCCGCACCCGTTACAAGCTTCAACAGGCCATAACCCGCCATACCGACCACCATGGAGGGTGACCGGCACCCCAGGGGCTCATGGGAGGTCCGCATGACGGGCGAGACACCCGGTGATGTGCACGACCCGGACGCGCCGCCGCACGACCCCCCGTACGGTGTGAACGAGTCGGCCGTGCGGAGGCGCTCGGCGGCCGCCGTCGACGCCAAGGAGGCGCCGGTGCACGGCAGCGTCGTCGTCTCGATCGGCGCGCTGCTGCTCGGCATGCTGCTGGCCGCCCTCGACCAGACGATCGTGTCGACCGCGCTGCCCACCATCGTCAGCGACCTGGGCGGGCTCGAACATCTGTCGTGGGTGGTCACCGCGTATCTGCTCGCGTCGACCGCGGCCACTCCGCTGTGGGGCAAACTCGGCGACCAGTATGGCCGGAAGAAGCTGTTCCAGGCCGCGATCGTGATCTTCCTCGTCGGGTCCGCATTGTGCGGAATGGCGCAGAACATGGGTGAGTTGATCGGCTTCCGGGCCCTTCAGGGCCTCGGTGGCGGTGGGCTCATCGTGCTGTCCATGGCGATCGTCGGCGACATCGTCTCGCCGCGCGAACGGGGCAAGTACCAGGGGCTGTTCGGAGCTGTCTTCGGTGCGACGAGCGTGCTCGGGCCACTGCTCGGCGGGCTGTTCACCGAGCACCTCAGCTGGCGCTGGGTCTTCTACATCAACCTGCCGGTCGGCGTGGTCGCGCTCATCGTGATCGCGGCGGTCCTGCACATCCCGAGGAAGTCCGCCCAGCACGTCATCGACTACCTCGGCACGTTCCTCATCGCCGCGGTCGCCACCTGTCTCGTTCTCGTGGCCTCGCTCGGCGGCACCACCTGGGGGTGGAGCTCGCCGCAGATCATCGGTCTCGCGGTGCTCGGTGTCCTGCTCGCCGTGGCCTTCGTGGCGGTGGAGCAGCGGGCGGCCGAACCCGTCCTGCCCCTCAGGCTCTTCCGGATCCGCACCTTCACCCTCTCCGCCGTCATCAGCTTCATCGTCGGTTTCGCGATGTTCGGCGCGATGACCTATCTGCCGACCTTCCTCCAGGTCGTCCGGGGCGTGAGCCCCACCCTGTCCGGCGTGTACATGCTGCCCATGGTGTTCGGGCTGCTGCTGTCCTCGACCGTCTCCGGGCAGATCGTCAGCCGTACCGGACGCTGGAAGGTCTTCCCCATCGCGGGCACCGGTGTCACGGCGCTCGGTCTGCTCCTGCTCCACCAGCTCGACGAGCACAGCAGTACCGGAGAGATGAGCGTGTACTTCCTCGTCTTCGGCCTGGGCCTCGGCCTGGTCATGCAGGTCCTGGTCCTGATCGTGCAGAACGCGGTCTCGTACGAGGATCTGGGCGTCGCCACCTCCGGCGCCACCTTCTTCCGCTCCATCGGCGCCTCGTTCGGCGTGGCCATCTTCGGCACCGTCTTCGCGAGCCGCCTCGGCGACAACCTGGTGGCCGTGCTGAGCGGAAGGCAACTCCCCGCCGGCATCACGCCGAACAGCCTCAAGGCCGACCCGAAGGGCATCGCCGACCTGCCGTCCGCGCTCCGCCAGCCCGTCCTGCACGCGTACGCCTCGTCGATCACCGACGTCTTCCTGTACGCCGCCCCGGTCGCCCTGCTCGGCTTCGTCCTGGCCTGGTTCCTGCGCGAGGACAAGCTGCGGGGTTCGGTCACGGCACCCGACATCACCGAGACGCTGGCCACCAATCCCGTGGAGCGGTCGTCGTACGACGAGGTGTGCCGCGCGCTTTCCCTGCTCGGCACCCGGGAGGGGCGGCGGGAGATCTACGAGAAGATCACCGCGCGGGCCGGGTACGACCTGCTGCCCGCCGCGAGCTGGCTGCTGTTGCGGATCAAGAAGTACGGCTGGGCGGAGCCCGCGCTGCTGGCCGAGCGCAGCACCGTACCGCTGCCCGTCGTACTGGCCGCGGCCCGGCAGTTGGAGGAGCGCCGCCTCGCCGCCCGCGAAGGGCTCGACCTCGTCCTCACGGACGAAGGCCGCGAGGTCGCCGGGAGGCTGGCCGAGGCCCGTGAGGAGTCCCTGGCGGAGCTGCTCGGCGACTGGTGGGGTCCGGACCGCCCGACCGATCTGACCAAGCTGGTCAAGGAGCTGAACGGCGAGCTGTGCGGGTCCGACGGGGAGCGGCCGCACGACGGGACGGTGCCGCGTGCGCATCCGCGCGGGAGAGCGGCGTGAGTCCGGACACCGGCGTGAGTCCTCCGTCGGACTTCAGGGCGTCAGCTTCTTCGTGAACCGCTTCAGGGCGTCAGCTTCTTCGTGAACCAGTGGTCGGCGTAGGTCTCGTCGTTGTGCGGCTCGGTCTCCTCGTAGCCGTGCCGCGCGTACAGGGCGCGTGCCTCCGTCAGGTCGCCCCGGGTGTCGAGGACCAGCCGCGCGGCGCCGAGGCCACGCGCCGCCTCCTCGGCCGCCGCGAGCAGCAGTGGCGCGCCGCCTGTGCCGCGCAGTTGCTCGCGCACGAACACGCGCTTCAGCTCACCCGTCGCGGCGTCGAGCATCCGCACCCCGGCCATGCCGCCGGGGTCGCCGCCGTACCGCGCGACCAGCAGCACCCCGTCGGGTGCCTGGAACTCGGCGCCCGTGGCCGCCGCGATCTCCCGCTCCAGTTCCTCGGGGTCGGTCGGGTGCCCCTCGTGCAGCAGGTACCAGCGGTCGCTGACCTCCGTGTAGTACGCGCGCCACAGTGCGGCGGCGACGGACGAGTCGAAGGGCTCGGGGGCGATGGTCCAGGTCATGGCGGTCATTGTCGGGAGGCGCGGCCCCTGGTTCGCAAGCGGATTTCGGCGGGGCGCCGGTGAGGGGTTCGTTTGAGTGCGGGGTTCCGGGCAACCCGGTCCTCGAACCGGCCCGTCGGGTCGAGAACCCCGGAAGGCACCCATGTCCACAGGCCTCATCATCGCTTTGATCGTGATCGTGGCGGTCGCCGTCGTCGCGGCCGCGCTGATCCTTCTGGCCCGCAGGCCGCAGGGCGGGCGCACACTGCGGCGGCGCTTCGGGCCCGAGTACGACCGTGCCGTCTCCCAGCACGACGGCGACGCCAGGGCCGCCGAGCGTGACCTCGCCGAGCGGGTGAAGCGGCACGGCTCGCTGCGTGAACGGCCGCTGGAGCCCGCGGCCCGCGACGAGTACGCGGCCCGCTGGGGGGCCGTTCAGGAACGCTTCGTCGACTCGCCCCAGGAGGCGGTGGCCGAGGCGGACCGGCTGGTCGCCGAGCTGGCCGGCGCACGCGGCTTCCCCGACGGTGAGCGCTACGAGGAGCAGCTCGACGCGCTCTCCGTCCACCACGGACACCATCTGCACGGCTACCGGCGCGTCCACCAGGCCACGTACGCCCCCACCGCGGGCGCCGACGGCAGCACGGAGGAGCTCCGCGCGTCCATGGTGGAGGCCCGCGTCCTCTTCGAGGAGCTGCTGGCCCCGGTTCGCGAGGACGCCCGTCAGGACACCGCCGACACCACCCCTGCCGCGGCATCCGTCCCGGACGAGCGTTCCCACCGGGCCCATGTTCCGTCGGTACTGACCAGGCGTCATGCGAAGGGGAGTTGAGGAAGTGAAGAAGATGACTTCGGACAACGGCAATGAGAACACTCCGCGTCGCGAGGCGATGACGGGTCGCGGCGACATCGACCCCCTGGTCCACCGGCACGCCCAGGACGCCCAGGCCGCTCCGGCGACAGGACCCGGCACCCCGGCCGACCCGGCCGTCCGCGACCCCGGTGAGGCCCCCGGCGGTATGGGGTCCCGCGAGACCGCGAACCCGTCCCGCTCGACAGCCGACGACACGCGGAGCATGCCCGCCGACGACCGCGACACCCGCGCCGGACAGGGCGCCGGCATGCGGGCAGGGCAGCAGGAAGCCATGCGCGCCGGGCAGCGGGATTCGGCCCGCGCCGGGCAGGGCGGTGACCGCACCCGCGCCGGGCAGCCGGAATCCAGGCGCGCCGAGGAGGCGGAGTTCGCCCGCGCCGGGCAGGGCGACCCCTCCCGTGCCGGGCAGAGCGGCCCCACCCCCGCGGAGCAGCGCGGTACCGGTCCGCAGGGTGACGGCGACGGGGCGCTGCTGTCGCACGACGAGTGCGACAAGTACTCGTTGCGGATGCAGCACGCCGTCGGTGGGTTCGTGGACGGCCCGCGGGCGTCCGTCGAGGAGGCGGACCACGTCCTGGAGGAGCTGACCACCGAATTCACGGACGCCATGACCCGGCGCCGCCGCAACCTGCGGACGACCTGGCAGGCGGCCGGGGAGAGCGACACGGACGACACCGAGAAGCTGCGGCTCGCCCTGCGCGACTACCGCGAGGTGACCGAGCGGCTCCTGCACCTGTAGGTGACCGAGCGGCTCCTGCACCTGTAGGAGACCGAGCGCCTCCTGCACCGGTCAGGAGGCCGAACCGTCGAGTGCCGCAGCGAGGCCGCGCCCCGGACCATGTTCCGGGGCGCGGCCTCACCCGTCGACGGGGTCATCCGGCCCGGCGCTCGCGCCACTCCCGGACGATCTCGTCCACGTCGTACGGCTTGAGGCCGAGGGGCGGTCCCGGCGGCGGCTTGAACATGACCTCGCGGATCTTGGCGTTGATGTCCTCGACGATCCGGCGCACGACCCGCTCCGAGGGCGCCACCGACGCCGCCGCGAGCGCGTCCTCGGCCTCCTTGCGCAGGGCCAGCGTCGGCGGCAGGACCGACAGCCCCTCGCGGGCCATCTTCCGCTTGATCCACCACAGTTCGTCGTACGACGTGTCGGTCACCTCGGGCATGGGCTTGCCCGCACCGGGCAGGTCCGCGAACTCGCCGCGGGCCTCCGCCTCACGGATCTGTCGGTCGACCCAGGTCTCGAAGCTGACCCCGGGTGGCTTCCGTTCGGTCATGCGTCCATTGTGCCGTACGACACACGATCGGACGATCGGGCGATTTATCATGCGGCGGCGGCGCGTCAACCACGCTCGGTACCAGGAGGGTTGAAGCGCCGCGACGCGACCGTATGAACGCTGTAACTCGAAGGAGCGCACGTGCTCGAACTCACCATGGCCTCGGTCACCGGGGCGGACGCTGGTGCGACGGCCGGAATGCTGATGGCCGACGCGCCGAGCGACCCCGGAGCCGTGCTGCGGGTGGGCCGGGACCGGGCCGTGTGCCGGCTCGCGACCCCCGACGACTGGCTGTTCGTCTCCCGGGTCCACCTGGAGTTCCTGTGCGGCCCGGACGGAACCTGGCAGGTCACCTGGCTGCACGGGTCACGCCCGGAGCCCTCCGCCGAGGTACGGCTGACGCTGGCCGGACTGCCGACCCAGGCCGTCCCGTACGGCGGGACGGCGAAGCTCCCCGCGGGCGGTTCGGGGGAGATCGTCATCCTCGACCGCACAGGACCGCACAGCGTGAACGTGGGTTTCTACCACGAGACCTGAGCGCCCCCGGAGGGGGACCCGAGCGCCCCGGAGGTGGGGAAACGCGCGTCAGGCCAGCACGCGCGCCAGCGCGAACCCGTCGTACCCCTTGCTGCCCACCGTCTGGATCGCCGTACCGCTCAACTTCGGGTGGGCGGCGATCAGTTCGAGGGCGGCCCGGGTGCCCCGCACGCTCGGTTCGGCGCTGCCCGCCTCGGTGACCCGACCGCCGCGCACGACGTTGTCGACGACGATCAGGCTGCCGGGGCGGGTGAGCTTGAGGGCCCACTCGACGTAGTGCGGGTTGTTCACCTTGTCGGCGTCGATGAACACGAAGTCGAACGGCTCCGGGTTCTCCTCGGCCAGCTTCGGCAGCGACTCCAGCGCGGGGCCCACCCGCACCTCGGTGATCTTGTCGAGGCCCGCGCGGGCGAGGTTGCGGCGGGCGACCTCGGCGTGCGTGGCGTCGTACTCGAAGGTGATCAGCCGGCCGTCCGCCGGGAGCGCGCGGCCCAGCCAGATGGTGCTGTAGCCGCCGAGGGTGCCGATCTCCAGGACACGGCGGGCGCCCTGGATCTCGGCGAGCAGCTGGAGCAGCTTGCCCTGGTTCGGCGCGACGGCGATCTGCGGCAGCCCCGCGGCGTCGCTGTCGCGCAGGGCCGCCGTCAGTGTCTCGTCGGCGGGGGCGAGGAGAGTGGTGAAGTAGTCGTCGACTTCGTTCCAGAGCTGCGACTCGCTCATGGACCATGCCTTTCGTATGCCTAGTTAGATGTCCTAACTAGTCCCACGGCCAACCTACACGGCGGGCGCGG
Organism: Streptomyces sp. NPDC058086; assembly: GCF_042885015.1. Classification (NCBI taxonomy): domain Bacteria; kingdom Bacillati; phylum Actinomycetota; class Actinomycetes; order Kitasatosporales; family Streptomycetaceae; genus Streptomyces; species Streptomyces sp. NPDC058086. Next base: position 76,447 of record NZ_JBHVST010000043.1, read on the forward strand.
AGCCCGGCAGCGGGCGACCCGCGGACTCGGTCATGAACCACACCGCCACGCCACCGACGACGGCCGCGGCCATCATGTAGTAGGCGGGCATCATCATGTTCCCGGTCGCCCCGATGAGCGCCGTGGTCACCAGCGGGGTCGTACCGCCGAAGAGCGAGACGGAGACGTTGAAGCCGATGGACAGCGAGCCGTAGCGGACCTTCGTCGGGAAGAGCGCGGGGAGCGCGGCGGGCATCGCGGAGGTGAAGCAGACCAGCAGCAGGCCCAGCGCGCCCATGCCGAGCGCGACCGCGAGCAGACTGCCCTGGCGGATCAGCAGGAGCGCCGGGACGGACAGGGCGAGGAAGCCGACGCAGCCCGCGGCGATCACCGGGCGGCGGCCGATCCGGTCGGTCAGCGCGCCCGCGAAGGGCTGGACGACCATCATCAGCGCCATCACGCCGAGGACGACCAGCAGGCCGTGCGTCTCGTCGTACTTCAGCTCGCTCGTCAGATAGCTCGGCATGTACGACAGCAGCATGTAGTCGGTGACGTTGAAGACCAGCACCAGGCCGACGCAGAGCAGCAGCGCGCGCCACTGGCCCGCGACCATGTCGCGCAGCCGCACCTTGGGGCGGTCCGCCTCCTTCTTGGAGGCCTTCGCCAGTTCCGCCGCGAACGCCGGGGTCTCTTCCAGGCGCATGCGCAGATACAGGCCGATGATGCCCATCGGGCCCGCGATCAGGAACGGGACGCGCCAGCCCCAGGACAGCAGGTCCTCGGTGGACAGGAAGGCGGTCATGAGGGTGACCAGGCCGGCGCCGCCGATGTATCCGGCGAGGGTGCCGAACTCCAGCCAGCTCCCGAAGAAGCCGCGCTTCTTGTCGGGCGCGTACTCGGCGATGAAGGTGGAGGCGCCCGCGTACTCGCCGCCGGTGGAGAAGCCCTGGACGAGCCGGGCCGCGAGCAGCAGCAGGGGAGCGCCGACGCCGATCGTGGCGTACGAGGGGATCAGGCCGATCGCGAAGGTGCCCGCCGCCATCATGATCATGGTGACGGCGAGGACCTTCTGGCGGCCGACGCGGTCGCCGAGCGGGCCGAAGACCATGCCGCCGAGCGGGCGGACGAGGAAGGCCGCGGCGAAGGCGCCAAAGGTGGACAGCAGCTGCGCGGTGGGGTTGCCGGAGGGGAAGAAGACCTTGCCCAGCGTCACCGCGATGTAGCTGTAGACACCGAAGTCGAACCACTCCATCGCGTTGCCGAGGGCCGCCGCCTTGACGGCCCGCTTGACCAGGGCCGGATCGGTGACGTAGGCCTCGGGCGGCGCAGGGGTCCGGGGTCGGGGCACTGCGGGGGCGACTGCTGTGGCGGACGGCAAGGGCATGCCTTTCGTAGGGGACGGGGACGTGGCTCACCCGGAAGTGGGCCGAAAAGCGACCATAGGGGCACTCGCCCGCGTAACGTGCCGTAGGCAACTCGGTGCATAGTGCAAGTAAATGCGCCGTACGCAGGGGCGCAGGCCTGGCCGCGCACCGCTTTTCCGGGGCCCGTCTGTGAGCTAAGTCGCGAACGAAGGGGAGAACCGGAACCATGCGCGCACTATCGTCATCCGGACAAAAGGCGGGAGGCGGTCAGGTGAAGAGGGGGTTGCCTGCGTCTCTCAACAGGGGCGTGCGAGCCTCGTAAGGTCCGGGCGGAGTCCGGCCGCACGGGACGCACGGGGTGAACGGGACAAACGGGGCGGGAGGGTCGGCGGGGCGTGGCGAACGTTGAGCACGGCGGGACGGTGGGGAATGCCTTCGGGGCGGGGGCGGCGGAATCGGCGAGAGCGAGACTGCGCGCGATCCGGATAGGACTGTGGGTGATCGCCGCGGTCCTGGCGATACGGCAGGTCACCGTCGTGCTGAGCACCCCGAAAGGGGAACGGCTGACGGACCTGGAGACCTGGGTCGGACCCAACGGCGTCCTGCATGTGAAGGGATCGCTGTACGACTCGACGCAGTTCACCGGCACCCCCTTCGGAGGACTCGTCCTCAAACCCCTCACCCGCGCCGCCGAACAGGCGCTCGGCTGGGGCTGGACCTTCGGCAGTCTCTCGCTGGTCGTCGTGCTCGGCCTGGTCGTCGCACGCGCCCTGCCCCAGCCGGTGAGCCGGCGCACCGCCCTGCTCGCAGCGCCCGTCGCGATCAGCCTGCTGATGCTGTCGCTGCCGGTGCGCAACGCCCTCTACCTCGGCCAGACCAGCATCATCCCGGTGCTGCTCGTCCTGCTGGGCTGCTTCGCCGTCCGGGGCGAGCGCGCCAGCGGCTTGTTGATCGGCGTCGCCGCCGCCCTGCAGCCCACCATGCTGCTCTTCGCGCCGCTGCTCTGGTTCACCGGGCGCCGCCGCGCCGTCGAGTCCACCGCGATCACCTTCGCCGGCCTCGGCGCGCTCGCCTGGGCCGCGATGCCGCACGACTCCACCACCTACTGGGTGCACCACCTGGCGGGCGTCGGCCTCGGCGGGAACGCGGACAACCTCTCCAACCAGTCGCTGCACGGCGCGCTGCTGCGGCTCGGCCTCAACGGCCCGCTGGAGATCACCCTGTTCCTGCTGCTCGGCGCCGCGGTCGCCGCCCTCGGCCTGCGCCGCGCCATCCGCTACGCACGGGACGGGCAGCTGCTGCTGGCCGTGGCGATCACCGGCTGTGTCGCCGTCGTCGTCTCGCCCACGTCCTGGCAGCACCAGCTGCTGTGGGTGCTGCTCGCGCTGGTCGGCAGGGTCGGCAAGAAGACCTCGGACCGCCCCATGTGGCCCGTCGCCGTCATCCTCGTCATGACGCTGCCCGCGAAGATGATGCTGCCGAACATGGCGGCGCTCTTCCCGCTGCGCGACAACGTGGTGCTGCTCGCCGCGCTCGCCGCCGCCACGATCGTGCCGTTCCTCTCCCGCACCTCGGAGTACTACCGGGCGCCGATCCCCACCGACTACGCCCGGCCCGTTCCCACCCGCTGGAAGCGGTTGCCGCTGCTGCCCTTCCTCCGCCGCGTGTTCACCCGCCCGAACCTGCTGCTCGAACTGCTCCTGATACGCGTCGGCTACTCCGCCTACCAGCAGGTCAGGCTCGCCGCGACGGGCGGCACCAACGCGGGCGGCCGGACCACCGCCGAACACCACGGCGCCCAGATCCTCTCCATCGAGCGGTTCCTGCACATCGACATCGAGCACTGGGTCAACCACGCCGTGTTCAAGGTCGAGTGGCTGCGGGACTTCTTCGACTTCTATTACGAGTCGTTCCACTTCGTCGTCCCGCTCACCGTCCTCGGCGTGCTCTACGCCCGCCGCCCCGGCGACTACCGCTGGGCGCGCTCGGCGCTCGGTTTCGCCACTCTGATGGCGCTCCTCGGCTTCTGGCTCTTCCCGCTCGCCCCACCGCGCCTGATGCCGGGCCTCGGCGTCATCGACACCGTGCACGGCGTGCAGGACTTCTCCAAGCCGGACTACGGCACGCTGACCGCGCTGACCAACCAGTACGCGGCGATGCCCTCGCTGCACTTCGGCTGGTCCCTGTGGTGCGGAGTCGTCATCGCGGTCCTCGCGCCCAAGTGGTGGATGAAGGCGCTCGGCCTGCTGCACCCGCTGTTCACGGTCTCCGCGATCGTGGCGACCGGCAACCACTGGGTGCTGGACGCGATGGGCGGCGCGGCCGTCGTCGGCGCGGGCTTCGGCCTGACCTACCTCCTCCAGGGGCCCCGGCCGAGGCCGCTGATGAAGCCCGTGGAGGTCAGCACGAAGGATCCGGTCCCGATGACGGGGCGTACCCCGAGCTGATCCGGTACTCACCCGGCTCGGTCACCGTCAGCCGCGTGAACTCGCCGTCTTGTGTCAGGCAGCCGCCCGGTGCGCGCAGCCACGGCGAGTACGCGACCCGCACGGTCACCGGGCCGGGCACCGGCACCCGTACGTCCACCTCGGCGCTCGTCGTGCGCAGCACGGAGGCGGGCGCCGACACCAGAGGTACGGCGTCACGCACCCGCAGCACCTGCCAGTTGGCGTCGCTCCACACCGGTTCCAGCCACGCGGGCCGGCTCCTCACCAGCCGCGCCTCCGCCTCGGCGAACCCGTCCGGCTTCCCCGCCGGCAGTACGACGAATCCCACCGCCCAGCGGTCCAGCCAGGCCCGATAGGTCGCCTCCGAGAACGAACCGTCGTAGAACAGGCGCCCCCGCTCCATGTCCAGCTGACGGTTCCAGCCACGCGCCAGGTTCACATGCGGGGCGAGCGTGGAGGCCTCGCGGTGGTTGCGGGCCGGGACCACCTCGACACGGCCACGGCCGGCGCCGAGCCGCTCCAGCGTCCGTACGACGCCGTGGGTGTCGGCGGCCCAGGCGGGCACGGACGTGGACACCTCCAGGTCGTCGACGGTCTTCTGCCCGACCCAGGCGACGGAGAGCACGAACGCCACCACCAGCGCGATCCGCCGCACCAGGTGCGGCCCGGGCGCCGTGAGCAGCGCCGCGAGGAGCGCGGCGGGCGCGAACAGCTCCGCGAACCGCTCCACGTTCGTCCCCACCGGGGAGGCGATCAGATACGTCAGCACGGTCCCGGCCGCGTACACGACCCCGCACCGCCGGGCCACCCGCCAGCCGCGCGGGGCCAGCGTGGCGACGGTCAGCCCCAGCAGCACGGGCGGCCAGATCCGGCCCGAGGGCATCAACTGCTGTCCGGCGAAGGGGAACAGCAGCGTGGTCGCCCCGACGACGACCACCGGTGGCACCAGCAGCACCCCGGCCCGCACCCGGTCCCGTACGGCGAGATGTCCGGCGCCCACCACCACCAGGAACAGTCCGGCCACCGGGCTCGCCATGGTCGCCAGTGCCGCGTACGCCGCCGCAGGCAGTGCCCGTCGCTCGCCCGTCAGCAGCACGCAGGCGGCGAGACCGAGGGCGACGCCGAGCGCGAAGGTGGTGCGCCCCGAGGCGACGTTGCACCACAGCGCGAGCGAGGCCAGCAGCGCCGGGCCCACCGGCCGCCGTATCCCGGTGCGGGCGATCAGCACGGCGGCCAGCCAGGTGGCGGCGAGCCCGGAGACCACCGTCACCGGGCGCACACCCAGCGCGGCCATCAGATACGGCGAGATCAGGCTGTAGCTGGCGGTGTGCATCCCGCCGTACCAGAAGAGGTTGTACGGCGATCCGCCGTGCCGCGCCACGAACTCCGCCCACGCCACCTGGGCCGCGAGATCACCACCGCCGGTCGCGAGGAAGGCCCACCACACCGCGTACAGCGGCAGCATGGGGAGGGTGACGAGGAGGGGGAGACGGTGGCGCAGCCAGAACGCGTGATGAGGGCGTTTTCGGCGTATGGCCGGGTGGTCGGGCCGGACGGGGGTCAGCTCGGCAGAGACCACGGTGCACCGGTTCCGTTCGAAGCGTCGGTTGTCTTCGGAGGTGGGGGGAAGGCTGAGCCACCGGTGAAGACGCGAAACGGAACGGAGACGTTCATCGGAGGTTCGTCTCGGGGGAGGCAGGGGCGGGCGTAGGGGGATGCTCCTGCCTCCCGCGGGACGGGCCGACGGGCACCGGGAGTCCGTCGGCCCGAGCGTGCGGTGCGGTCAGCCGGCGTCGACCTGGAGCTCCTTGACGCCGTTGATCCAGGCGGAGCGCAGCCGGCGCGGGTCGCCGACCAGGGTGAGGTCCGGCATCGCGTCGGCGATCGCGTTGAAGATGAGGTCGATCTCGAGGACGGCCAGGGACTTGCCGAGGCAGTAGTGGGGGCCTCCGCCGCCGAAGCCGAGGTGGGGGTTGGGGTCGCGGGTGATGTCGAAGGCGTCCGGGTTCTCGAAGACCTCGGGGTCGTGGTTGGCGGAGGCGTAGAAGATGCCGACGCGGTCGCCCTTCTTGATCTGCTTGCCGCCGAGTTCGGTGTCCTGGGTGGCGGTGCGCTGGAAGGAGACGACCGGGGTCGCCCACCGCACGATCTCCTCGGCCGTGGTCGCCGGACGGGTGCTCTTGTACAGCTCCCACTGCTCGGGGTGGGTGAGGAAGGCGTGCATGCCGTGGGTGATGGCGTTGCGGGTGGTCTCGTTGCCGGCGACCGACAGCATCAGCACGAAGAAGCCGAACTCGTCTGAGCCGAGGTTGCCCTCGTCCTCGGCCGCCACCAGCGTGCTGACGATGTCCTTCGCCGGGCACTGCTTGCGGTCGGCGGCCATGTTCATGGCGTACGAGATGAGCTCGGCGGCCGACTCGGCGCCGACCTCCTCGGTGATGGCGTACTCCGGGTCGTCGTACGCGATCATCTTGTTGGACCACTCGAAGATCTTGATGCGGTCGTCCTGGGGGACGCCGATCAGCTCGGCTATCGCCTGGAGGGGCAGTTCGCAGGCGACCTCGGTGACGAAGTCGAAGGGTCCCGAGTGGGCGCGGGCGCCCTCGACGATCGCGAGGGCACGGGAGCGGAGCCGCTCCTCCAGCGCCCGGATGGCCCTTGGCGTGAAACCGCGTTGCACGATCTGGCGGACGCGGGTGTGCTCGGGTGGGTCCATGTTGAGCAGGATCAGCCGCTGGGCGTCGATCGCGTCGCGCTGCATGTGCTCGTGGAAGCGGATGATCGCGGTGTTGAGGTAGGAGGAGTAGATCTCCGGGTGCGTGGAGACGTACTTGACGTCCGCGTGCCGGGTGACCGCCCAGTAGCCCTCGTCCTGGAAGCCGGCCAGACCGGCGGGCTGGGGGATCCAGCGGACGGGTTCGGCCCGGCGCAGTTCGGCGAACTCCGGCAGAGGCACGCGGTGGTGCAGCAGATCGGGGTCGGTGAAGTCGAACCCGTCGGGCAGCGCGGGACAGGGCATCGGCGACCACCCACCATTCTGACGGTCCATCAGGAATCCGGAATTGCCGTGAAGGTAGTAACGGGTTCTATAAGTCGCAAGAGGTACGGCGCCCCGAATTCCGTGGGGAGTTCGTGCAGATCACGACTTCGAGCGCTGCACGACCCTTGCGGCACGGGGGCTCCGATCCGCAGACTGCACACAGAACTGGTACGCGTTCTAGTTCTGCGCGGTGGGTGGGCCGGGACGCCCCGCGCTGCGCGGGTCAGCAGGGCCTGGCCGCCGGACAGGCCTGAGGAGAGGACGAGCCCCCATGGCCGCGGAACCCGTGATCGTCGAAGCCGTACGCACCCCCATCGGCAAGCGAGGTGGCGCGCTCGCCAACCTCCACCCCGCCTATCTCCTGGGCGAGACCTACCGTGAACTCCTCGGCCGCACCGGCATCCACGCCGACTGCGTCGAGCAGATCGTCGGCGGCACGGTGACGCACGCCGGCGAGCAGTCCATGAACCCCGCGCGCACGGCCTGGCTGGCCATGGGCCTGCCGTACGAGACGGCGGCGACGACGGTCGACTGCCAGTGCGGCTCCTCGCAGCAGGCCTCGCACATGGTGGCCAACATGGTCGCGGCGGGAGTCATCGACGTCGGTATCTCGTGCGGCGTCGAGGCGATGTCGAGGGTGCCGCTGGGCTCCGGCTCCAAGCACGGCCCCGGAAAGCCGTTCCCGGACGAGTGGAACGTGGACCTGCCCAATCAGTTCGAGGCCGCCGAGCGCATCGCGCGCAATCGTGGCCTGACGCGCGAGAACGTCGACTCGCTCGGGCTCGTCTCCCAGGAACGCGCCGCGAACGCCTGGTCGGAGGAACGCTTCAAGCGCGAGACCTTCGCCGTCCAGGTGCCGACCACCGAGGACGAACAGCGGGCCGGACAGGGCATGTGGCGCCTCGTCGACCGCGACGAGGGACTCCGCGACACGTCCATGGAGGCACTGGCCGGCCTCAAGCCGGTGATGCCGACCGCCGTCCACACGGCGGGCAACTCCTCGCAGATCTCCGACGGTGCGGCGGCGATCCTCTGGGCGTCCAAGCGGATGGCCCGGGCGCTGAAGCTGCGCCCGAGGGCGCGGATCGTGGCCCAGGCCCTGGTGGGTTCGGACCCGCACTTCCATCTGGACGGCCCGATCGACGCGACGCGCGCGGTGCTGGGCAAGGCCGGGATGTCTTTGAAGGACATCGACCTCGTGGAGATCAACGAGGCGTTCGCTTCAGTGGTGTTGAGCTGGGCCCAGGTCTTCGAGCAGGACCTGGAGAAGGTCAACGTGAACGGCGGTGCGATCGCGCTCGGGCATCCCGTCGGGGCGACGGGTGCCCGGCTGATCACGACCGCCCTGCACGAACTGGAGCGACGGGACAAGGAGTTCGCGCTGATCACCATGTGCGCGGGCGGTGGACTGGCCACCGGGACGATCATCCAGCGGTTGTAGTCCAGGAGACGAAGGTGGTGAAGGCGGCGGGCTCGAAGGTGAGTATCGGGCCGGTGGGGTTCTTCGAGTCTCGTACGGCGAAGGTGGTGTCCAGGGTTTCGGCGATCTCTATGCACTCGCCGCCCTGGTCGCTGCTGTGCGTGGACTTGCGCCAGGCCAGAGGGCCAAGGGGCGCGCACTCGACGCACTGGCCGCCCTGGTCGCCGCTGTAGCTCGACTTACGCCACTGGACCGCCGTCAGAATCGCGTTGTTCTCCATAGCGTTCCTCCATCGCGCGCCGGATCAGCTCCGCCGAGTCCCTGAGGGAGAGCGCGGAAGCTCGGAGATGATCGTAACGGAGCGAACAGTCCTTGACGGTGTCCGGGTTGGCGGTCGGATGCCCGCTTCCGTAGCTCTCGGTGTAAACGATGGTTGGGTCGCTCGCGAAGCGGTAGAGGTCGAACGAGCCTTGCAGTCCAGCATGTTCTCCAGCCGAGAACGGCAGCACCTGGATGTTGATCCGGGAGTTGTCCTCGAACGACAACAGGTGGGCGAGTTGCTCTCGCATGGTCTTCGGGCCGCCGATCTCCTGGTGCAGCGCGGCCTCGCTGAGGACCGCCCAGAAGACCGGCGGTTCCCCCTTCTCGAAGATGCGCTGGCGGGCCAGTCGTACGGCGGTGCGGTCGTCAAGGTCGTTCTGGTCCAGCGCGCCCAGCACCGCACGTGCGTATGAGTCGGTCTGGAGGAGACCGAGGACCATGTGGGTCTGGAAGGAACAGATCTCGACCGCCCGCGCCTCCAACTCCGCCACCTGTTGGAACCAGGCCGGAAGTTGACTACGCATCACCAGTCCGACCAGCCGGGACAGTAACCCACCCGTTCCCAGCGCCGCATCCACCCGCTCGCTGAACTCCGGCGTCGGCAGCTTCCTCGCCGTCTCGATCTGGCCGACCAGCGAACCGGTGTAGTTGACGATGTCGCCGAGCTGCCGTTGTGTCAGGCCCGCGGATTCACGATGGCGCCGCAACTCGAAACCGTAGTAGTCGAGCGGCGAGGCCCCCGGGTCGAGGATGTTGATATGGGTCACGTACGGCCCCTCTCGCGCGCAACTCGGTCCACTCCGGGACCCGTTGTATTCGTCCCGTAGCCGAGCGTAGTCGTGCGAGGTCAGTCTCGTGCCGTGAACGAACACATTCCCCCCACCCTCCTGGGCCCCCGCCCCGCCCAGTACGCGATGCGGATCACCGTCGGCGCACACTCGGCCCGGCACGTCCGGCGGATCGTCAGGTCGCTGCTGGAGGAGTGGAACTTGGCCGAGCTGACCGACTCCGTGGAGCTGGCCGTGACCGAGCTGGTCGCCAACGTCGTACGCCATGTCCCGGACCGGCGCTGCGCGTTGCTGGTGCTGCGGCAGGCGGCCGGAGTGAGGGTGGAGGTCGCGGACGGCTCCCCGCAACCACCCCGCGTGCCCACCGAGTTGTCGCCGGAGGCGGAGGGTGGGCGCGGGCTCGTTCTGCTCGACGCGGTGGTCGACAAGTGGGGTGTGGGGCCGGGACCCGGGGGCGGCAAGACGGTCTGGTTCGAGTGCCGACCGGCTCGGCCACCGGGCCAAACCCGTGGGGCTGGGAATCACTCATGGTGATGATGATCGTGCGAGGGAACCCGAACATCCGTTTTTGTCCCCTGATGATGAGCCCCACATCCAAGTCGCACGACCCCGGGGCATATGCCCCCGGGGTCTTCGTGCGGCCCGAAGGAAGGGGATCGACCGCAGTGAGCAATGAGAAGGCGGCCCGCGAGCAGCAGTACGTCGGTTCGATCGGGCTGATGGCCCCGCTGGACCAGCCGAAGCCGCCACCGGCCCCGGCGCCGGACGAGACGTGGCACTTCGGACGGCACCTGAACGCCGACGAGGAGGGCCAGGCAGGCTACGTGCCGGTCTACGACGGCACCGCCTGGGTGTACTACGGCAAGGGCCACAGCGGTGTGCAGCGGCCGGTGCTGATGTCCGACGGCTTCAATACCGGGCCCAGCAAGCTGGACGAGCTCTACCACGGCTTCGAGCGGGGCGAGTACCCGCTGATGAGCCAGCTGCGCGAGCGCAGGCGGGACGCGGTCATCTTCGGCTACGGGGAGCGCTCCGCGTCGATCCTCGACAACGCCGGGTACGTGATCGAGGCGATCACGAGGCTGATCGACGAGCGTACGGGCAAGGAACCGCTGGTGGTCGGCGGGTTCAGCATGGGCGGTCTGGTCACCCGCTATGCCCTGGCGCGGATGGAGACCCAGAAGATGGACCACCAGACCGGGATGTACTTCTCGTACGACAGCCCCCACCGTGGCGCGTGGGTGCCGATCGGTCTGCAGGCGTTCGCGCACTACATCAAGCGCGGCAACCCGGCCAACAGCGCGCTGTCGGACCAGATCAACAGCCCGGCCTCGCGCGAGCTGATGTGGCGGCACATCGAGACGGTGGACGGCACTCCCGGGCAGGACAAGGCCCGCTCCGACTTCCTCGCCGCCCTGGACCGCGTCGGCGGCTGGCCGATGATTCCGCGGAAGATCGGTGTCGCCAACGGCACCGGGAACGGCCGGGGCACGGGGATCGCGCCCGGCGCGGAGGCGTTCCGCGCCACCGGGATCCTGTTCCCCGGCACCACCGTCTACACCCAGTCCGAGGGCGACGACGCCGTGGTCGCCGAACTGAAGGCGACCTTCGGGAAGAACGAGACGATCACCACCGACGGGTTCCCGGAGATCGACGGCGCTCCCGGCGGCACCCTGGCGACCTTCGCCATCGCCGCCGAAACCCTCAACAAGCTGATCCCCGGCAGCGCCGTGGCTCCGGTCCCCGAGATCTGTTTCGTGCCCTCGGTCAGCGCGGTGGCCGTCCGCGACCTGGACACCACCGACCTGCTGCACACCGACATCGACGCCCTCGACCCCGACGAGAGCGAACTCGACGCGTTCCTGTGCGCCTCCCGGAACGAGGACCACACCAAGATCACCGAAGAGCTGTGCACCTGGCTCCTCGCCGAAATCGACCAGCGGTAGCCCTGCCGGTATCCGTGATGGTCACGCCGAACCGGCCGCGGGGGGGGCACGGGGGGGGGGGGAGAATGAAAAAAAGGGGGGCGGGGGGCGGGGGGGGTGT